>JACPQP010000372.1 GCA_016190465.1 Chloroflexota bacterium | reverse complement strand
TCGGATCCACTCAGGAACGGCGGGCAGGGGGTGAGGTCGGCCCCTGGTGCCGCCGCGCGAGGCCCTAAGTTAGCGCACATGCCCTGTGATGGGGGAGCAGGGGGCGAGATCAGATGAAGGAGGCAGACTACTGATGCAGCGGGCCAGCACCTTCGCCGAGAGTCGCCGGCACATGACGTCGCTGGTCGCTGGCCTGGCAGCGCTGGCGCTGGCCATCGCCGGCCAGGGCTACGTCGCCGGGCGCACCTTCCTCTACGACGGGTTGTTTCTCTACGCCATCGCGGTCATCCTCGCGGTCCGGGCGCTCGACCTCGCGCCTCCCGCGCGGGACTCGGCTCACGACAGCGAGGAGCGCGCTGAACGCGCGGCCGGGATGCAGCTATTCCTGCACGACCAGGCGGGACGTACCGCAGCGATCGTGGCGGTGGCGGCCAACGTCCTCGCCCTGCGCTTCTTCGGCAACAACAACAACCTCAACCTCGCCTGGCTCCTGTACGCGGCCAGCGTCGTCGTCGCGCCGGTCGCCGTCTGGCTGCTGGCAGGCCGGCCTCGCCTGACCATCGGCCGGGACTGGCGGCCAGCGGACGCGCTGGCGCTCGCCGTGGTCTTCGTCGTCGCGGTGTTCTTCCGCCTCTACCAGATCGACTCACTCCCCTTCGGGCTCTGGTGGGATGAGGCATTCAGCGGGCTGGCGGCCCTCCGCATCCTGAGCGACCTCGGCTACCGGCCGGTCTACGAGGCCGGCATGGCCCAGGAGCCGTCGCTGTTGTGGTACCTGATGGTGCCGTCGGTCTGGCTCCTGGGGCCGCAGAACATCGCCATCCGGCTGCCGGCGATCGTCGGGGGCCTGACGGGCGTGGTGGCGACCTTTCTGCTGGCGCGCGAGCTCTTTGGCCAGCGAACGGCCGTCGTCGCCAGCGCCTTCGTGGCGATGATGGCCTGGCACGTCAATTTCAGCCGGATCGGGTTCAACGCGATCTGGTCGGTCACCCTCGACGCGCTGGCCACCTGCTTCCTGATCCAGGCGCTGCGGACGCGGCGCCTGCTCACTTTCGCCCTGGCCGGCACCGCGTTGGGCCTCGGCGCGAACATGTACTACACCACCCGGCTGATGCCATTCATCCTCCTGATCTACCTTGCCCACCGCCTGCTTCAGGGGCGGGTCACCTTCATTCGACAGAACGCTACCGGGCTGGCAGTCTTCGTCCTGGTGACGCTCATCACCGTGAGCCCACTGGGGCTGTACGGGATCCAGCACCCCAAGGAGTTCGGCTCGCGCGCCGATCAGGTGACCATCTTCAAGGAGATGGCGGAACGGCAGTCATCGGCGCCACTCGTCGAGAGCATCCGCAAGCACCTCGCGATGTTTCACTACCAGGGTGACCCGAATGGGCGACACAACCTGCCGGGCGCGCCGATGCTGGACCGGGTGATTGGCGGACTCTTCGTCGTCGGCCTGGCGCTGGCGGTGCGGCAAGTTCGGCAGCCCCGGTGCTCGCTGCTCGTCACCTGGACGGTGGTGATGCTGGTGGGCGGCATCTTCTCGCTCGGCTTCGAGGCGCCCCAGGGGCTGCGGACGATCGACGAGATCACGGGCATCGCGATCCTGGCTGCGCTGCCGGTGGCGACGCTCTGGGAGCGGTTGAGCCACCTTCCCCTGGGCGAGCTGCGGCTTCCCCTGCCGGCGCTCGGCCGGTGGCGGGAACCGCTGGTGGTATCGGGCGGGGCGATCGCCGTCGTGGGGCTCGTGGCCTGGGTTGGGTCGCTCAACTACCAGCGGTATTTCGTCGAGATGGCGCGCGACTTCGCGGTGTGGAACTCGTTCTCCACCGCCGAGACCGAGATCGCCCGTCAGATCAACACGCTGTCCGGCGAGCCCAGCGTCTATCTGGGCGAGACGTTCATCGACAAGCCGACCATCCAGTTCCTGGCGACCCGGGCCAGGGCGTTCAACCGGTTCGACCCGCCGGGCCAGATCCCGCTGCGCCAGCCGGTCAACACTGCCATCTTCCTCGAGCCCGAGCAGGAGCGGAGCGTCGCGCTCTTGAAGCGCCTCTACCCGCGCGCCGATCTGCGGGTCTTCGCCTCCCCCTATGGCGGCCCGCCAGTGCTCTACACGGTCATCGCGAGCGCTGCCGACATCGAGAGCCTGCGCGGCCTCGCCGCCTCCTACTACGCGGGGCTGGAGTGGAGCGGCCAGCCGGTCCGCGCCGAGCGGGTGAGCGCGCTCGACGTCGACTGGACCGCGCAGCTTCCGCTCACGCCGCCGTTTTCGGCGGAGTGGCGGTCGACGCTGGCCACGCCCCTCTACGGGCGCTACGTTTTCCGGCTGGAGGCGCCGGAGGGGAGCGAGCTCTTGCTCGACGAGTCGCCGCTGGTCCGCGTTCAGGCACAGGGTGGCGAAGAGAAGGCCGTGATACTGCCGAAGGGAAACCACGCGCTTCGGCTGCGGGTTCCGGTCTCGGCGCCGACCAGCGTTCGGCTGCTGTGGCAGCCACCGAGCGGCCAACAGCTCATCCCGGTGCCGGCGGACGTGCTGTTCGCCCCGCCGGCCACCAACAACGGCCTGCTGGGGAGCTACTATCGCAACCGGGAGTGGTCGGGGACGCCGGCGCTTCAGCAGATCGATCCACACCTCGACCTGCGGTTCCACATCCTGCCGCTTCCCCGCCCTTACAGCATCGAGTGGGTGGGCAAGATTGACGTCCCCCGCGCCGGCATCTACCGCTTCGCCGTGCAGTCCGTGGACGCGTCCTCGGTGTTCGTCGACGGCAACCTGGTCGCCAGCAACCAGGGGGCGGTCGGGCAACTCCGCGAGGGGGCGATCCAGCTCACCGAGGGCTTCCATGACATCAAGGTGCGCTACGTCGACGAGACGACTTTCACCTTCGTCAAGGTGTTCTGGACGCCGCCGGGCGGGCAGCGAGTGACGCTGCCGAGTGAGCGACTGTTCCCGCCGCAGGGCGCCTACCGGGAGCGGGCGGCCGATCTGGCTCCGATCGCGGTGACGCCGCCGACG
>JACPQP010000378.1 GCA_016190465.1 Chloroflexota bacterium | reverse complement strand
TCCTCGGCAAAAGCGGTTTACAACCCGAAGGCCGTCCTCCCGCACGCGGCGTCGCTGCGTCAGGCTTCCGCCCATTGCGCAAGATTCCTAACTGCTGCCTCCCGTAGGAGTCTGGGCCGTCTCTCAGTCCCAGTCTGGCTGATCATCCTCTCAGACCAGCTACCCGTCACGGGCTTGGTGAGCCATTACCTCGCCAACTACCTGATGGGCCGCGAGCCCACCCGAACGCGCATCACTGCTTTCTTCCCGAAGCCTTACCCCCGGGACAGTACGCGGTATTAGCACCGATTTCTCGGTGTTATCCCCCACGTCCGGAAAGGTCACTCACGTGTTCCTCAGCCGTCTGCCACTGGCCCACCCGAAGGTGAACCCGTCCGACTTGCATGTTTAAGGCACGCCGCCAGCGTTTGTCCTGAGCCAGGATCAAACTCTCCAGAGTATTTCATTACTCTACGCGAATTGACCAGGCTTCCTCAACGCTCTCGCTCACTATCCGTCTGTTAAGGTGCGCACGCAAGAATCAATATACACCCGTCGCGCCCTGCTGTCAAGGCCCGCCGGCTTCGGTAGATTATGTGGAGATAAGCGCCGATTCCCCCTGGGCAGGCCGACATCGCCGTTCGTAAACAGGCACCGCAGGTGCCCGGCGGACTTTACCCGGCCTCAGTTCCCGTTGTCTCCACCCATCTGGGCTTCGGTAACCTCGCTTGACGGTCGGAGAAACGGCGTGTTAGACTCCCTGACGAGGGGACCTGGACATTGCCAAGCCCCGTTAACTGTTATGTCGTGGTGGTTGGTATCATTTGGCATCAGGGGGGAGACTGAGCCGAGGAGGGCAGCGACGTGAAAACCGTGTATTCCGGGAGTATGGTCGCGCTGATCACCCCATTCCGGGACGGGCAAGTCGACGAGGGGAAGCTGCGCGAGCTGGTGCAGTACCACCTGGCTGGCGGGACCAATGGTCTCGTGCCCTGTGGGACAACCGGCGAGGCCGTGACGCTCTCCGACGAAGAGCAGGATCGAGTGATTCGCGTCGTCGTCGAGACGGTGGCCGGACGGATACCCGTGATCGCCGGCACGGGGACGAACTCGACCGCCAAGACGATCAAGTACACCAGGGCGGCGAAGCAGGCCGGCGCCGACGCCGCGCTGATCGTCACGCCCTACTACAACAAGCCAACCCCGGAGGGGCTGTATCGCCATTACGAGGCGATCGCGCAGGCGACTGACCTGCCCATCATTCTCTACAACGTGCCCAGCCGGACCAGCGTCAACATGCTGCCGGAGACCGTGGCTCGACTGGCCAGGATCGACGCGATCGTCGGCATCAAAGAGGCGAGCGGCAATATGGACCAGGTCAGCCAGATCGTGCAAAGCTGCCCGAGCGACTTTGCCGTGCTCTCGGGCGACGACTCGCTGACCCTGCCGATGCTGGCGCTCGGGGGCGCGGGGGTCATCTCGGTAGTGGCCAACATCGCGCCGACGGCGATGAGCGAGCTGGTCGCGGCATTCCACCGCGACGATGTGGCCCGCGCGCGGGAGCTGCACTATGGCCTCTTCGACCTTTGCCGGGCCATGTTCATCGAGACCAACCCGATCCCGGTCAAGACGGCGGCTGGCCTGCTTGGGCTCTGCCTGGACGAGTTGCGGCTGCCGCTCTGCCCAATGTCGGAGGGCAACCGGCGGAAGCTCGCCGACGTCGTGAACGCGTGCCGGTTCGTCCAGCCCGCACCCCTGCCCCTCTCCCGCAACGCGGGACAGAAGGCTGAGGAACGGCAGTCCTGGTTCCCCTCTCCCGCAGCGCAGGACAAGGCTCAGGAACGGCGCAGGGGGTGAGGGCGATGATTCGGCTGGCAGTCCACGGCGCCAGCGGGCGCATGGGCCGCGAAGTCGTCGCGGCAGCGCTGGCTGACCCCGAGGTCCGGCTCGTCGGCGCCATCGCGCGCCCGGGCTCGGCCGCGGTTGGCCAGGATGCCGGCACACTGGCCGGTCGGCCGGCGGCTGGCCTCCTGGTCAGCGACAACCTGGCCGCGGTGGTCGGCGAGACCGACGTGGTGGTCGATTTCACGGCGCCGGAGGCGAGCCTGGGCGCCGTGGCGTGCGCCCGCGTGGCCGGAAAGGCGGTCGTCGTCGGAACGACGGGTCTCTCCGCCGCACAGATCGCCGAGCTGCGCGAGGCAGGGTCGAGCATTCCGGTGTTCGTCGCGCCAAACATGAGCGTCGGGGTGAACCTGCTGCTGCGGGTGCTCCCCCTCGTCGCCCGGGCGCTCGCAGGCTACGATGTCGAGGTCGTCGAGGCGCACCACCGCCATAAGAAGGATGCCCCCTCCGGCACCGCGCTGAAGCTGGCGGAGGTCATCGCCGGCGCCCTCGGCACGACGCTTGGCGAGCGCGCCACCTACGGGCGGCACGGACTGGCGCCGCGTCAGCCGGGCGAGATTGGCTTGCACGCGGTTCGCGCGGGCGGCATCGTCGGCGAGCACACCGTCCGCTTCGTCAACGACGGCGAAGAGGTCTCGATCGGCCACCGGGCGTTCAGCCGACAGACGTTCGCCCTGGGCGCCCTCCGCGCGGCGAAATACTTCGCGAACCGCCCGCCGGGCTACTACACGTTCGACGATCTGCTCGGAGGATGACTTGGAAAACCTGGCTTACGTGGGCGGCTACTTGCGCTGTGAGGGGGTCGACCTGCGGCAGATCGCCGAGCTGGCCGGCACGCCGACCTACCTCTACAGTCAGCAGTCGATCGTCAAGCGGTTCGAAGCGATGGACCGGGCGTTCGCCGGTTTGCCTCATCTGGTCTGCTTCGCGCTGAAGGCGAACAGCAACCTGGCGATTGGCCGGGTGCTGGCCGAGCGTGGTGCCGGCGCAGACATCGTGTCCGGCGGCGAGCTCTATCGCGCGCTCAAGATGGGGATCCGCCCGGATCGGATCATCTTCGCCGGGGTCGGTAAGACGGCGCGGGAGATCGCCGAGGCGCTCGAGGCCGGCATCCTCCTCTTCAACGTCGAGTCCGAGGGCGAGCTGCTCGCCCTCGACGAGCTGGCTGGCCGGCTGGGCCTCGGGAAACGCGCGCCGATCGCGCTCCGGGTCAACCCCGACGTGGATCCCCAGACTCACCCCTACATCGCGACCGGGATGAAGAAGTACAAGTTCGGCATCGCCGGCGAGCAGATTCCGCGCCTCTACCGGCTCGCTCAGGAGCTGCCGAACGTGGAGCCTCTCGGCATCCAGATGCATATCGGCTCGCAGCTCGTCCGGATCCAGCCCATCGTCGAGGCCGTGACGAAGATCGTTCGACTGGTCGAGGCGCTGCGGGCCGACGGGCTGGCGCTGCGCTACATTGACATCGGCGGCGGACTCGGGATCGCCTACCGCGACGAGACACCCGAGGGGCCAGCGCGGCTCGCGGCGGCGATCGGGCCGCTGATCCAGCCGACGGGGTGCACGCTCCTGCTCGAGCCGGGCCGGTTCATCGTGGGAAACGGGGGCGGCCTGCTGACGCGGGTGCTCTACGTCAAGGACAACGGCGTCAAGAAGTTCGTCATCGTCGACGCGGGGATGAACGACCTGATCCGTCCGTCGCTGTACGATGCGTACCACGAGATCCGTCCGGTCCGGGAGACCGAGGCGCGGGAGACCGTCGACGTCGTTGGACCGATCTGCGAGTCGGGGGACTTCTTCGCCCACGACCGGCCGGTGGCGGCCGTGAATCCCGGGGACCTGCTGCTGATTGCCAGTGCCGGCGCCTATGGCTTCGCGATGGCCTCGAACTACAATGCCCGCCCTCGGCCGGCCGAGGTACTGATCGCCGGAGACAGCGTCCGGATCGTCCGGCGGCGGGAGACCTACGAAGACCTGATCCGCGGGGAGGAATTGTCCTGATGATCAGCCTGGAAGTCCGGGTGGCCCGGCGTCTGACGCAGCTTCCGCCTTACCTGTTCGTGGAGATCGACCGGAAGAAGCGCGAGGCCGCCGCGCGCGGCGTGGACATCATCAACCTGGGCATTGGGGACCCCGATCTCCCCACGCCCGAGCCGATCATCCAGGCGCTGGAGGCGGGCGCGAGCCGGTCGGCCAATCATCGGTATCCCGACTCCGAGGGGCTGGGGAGCTTCCGTCGCGCCTGCGCCGAGTGGTACGCCCGGCGGTTCGGGGTGACCCTCGATCCGGAGCGCGAGGTGCTGACGCTGATCGGCGCCAAGGAGGGGATCGGCCATCTGCCGCTCGCCCTGGTCGACCCGGGTGATGTGGTCCTCATCCCCGACCCGGCCTACCCCGTCTACCAGGCCGGCACGGTCTTCGCCGGGGGCGAGCCGTACTTCCTGCCGCTGCGCCGTGAGAACGGCTTCCTCCCCGACCTCGAGGCCATCCCCGAGGCGGTGCTGCGGCGAGCGAAGCTGATCTTCGCCAACTACCCGAACAACCCGACCGGGGCGGTGGCGCCGCGCGAGTTCTATCCCCGCCTCGTCGAGTTCGCGGCCAGGCACGGCATCATCGTTGCTCAGGACAACACCTACTCCGAGATCGCCTACGACGGGTACCGGCCGCCGAGCTTTCTGGAGGTGCCGGGAGCGAAGGAGGTGGGGATCGAGTTTCACTCGCTCTCCAAGACCTTCAACATGACCGGCTGGCGGATCGGGTTCGTCGTCGGTCACGCCGGCGTGGTCGACGCCCTCCGCCGCGTGAAGAGCAACCTGGACTCCGGCGCGTTCAACGCGGTGCAGGAGGCGGGCATCACCGCGCTGGCCAACGCCGAGGCCATCGCCGCCCGGAACAGCGCGATCTACCAGGAGCGACGCGACCTGCTGATCGCCGGCCTGCGGAGCGTCGGGCTCTCGGTCGAGTCGCCGCGGGCGACCTTTTATGTCTGGCCGACGGTGCCCGAGGGGTACACCTCGGCGAGCTTCGTCAGCCTGCTGATCGAGCAGACCGGTATCGTCTGCACGCCGGGCAATGGGTTCGGCCGGCAGGGCGAGGGGTACGTCCGCTTCGCACTCACGGCCGGGCGGGATCGTCTGCGGGTCGCCGTCGAGCGCATGAAAGGTGCGCTCGAACGACAGGCATAGTTCTTGCGAAGAATGGTGGCACAAGGGCGGGGCGTTGATGTAGAATAGCCACACTAGGGGCTGATCGGCCGGCGCGGGGGGGTGCAGCGTGGTGCAACGTCTCAACCTCTCTTCTCTTGTCCCATCAGGAAAGGCGACAACGACGCGGCTCTCCACGCTCCCGTTCACCGTCGGTAGCGAGCTCTCGTCGCTGTCTGGCCGCACGTTTGAAGCGCTCCCGCTCGGTCGGTCTGACCAGGCCGACCGCACCAGCGAGCTGTTCACCCACCTGGACGGGGCACGACGACGTCTCTGGCTGGTGCGCACCTTCCTCATTCTGTTTCGCACGGTCGTGCTGGCGGCCGGGGTGCTGCTCGCCATCACCCTGTTGCGCCTCGCCGGCGTCGGCATCGCGAGCACAGCGGAGCTCGCCGCGGTCGGGGTCGTCGGCGCCTGGGGGTTGTTCCTGATCGCCAACCAGCAGGTCCGCTACTTCGACGTGGCCCGCCTGGCCGACCGCGAGCTGGGGCTCGAGGCGCAGCTCGGGACGGCCGTCGAGCTCATCCAACAGCACGGCTGGGGCCGTTTCGTCCGGCCGCAGGTTCAGGCGGCGACCATCCGGGCTCGCTCGCTCCAGGCGGGCGATACGGTGCCGTTCCGATTCCCACTGCGAGACCTCCGCGCCCTCGGCGCCATCGGCGCGGCACTTGCCCTCCTCACGCTCCTGGCCTCGCTCGGGATCGCGCAGCTCCCCAACGCGGATTCGCGCGCCGCTTCCGGGGCGGACGATGCGTATGATGAGCTGATGGACCCTTCCGGCACGTGGTCCGACCTCGACGCGGCCAACCTGCTCGGCTTGGAGGCCGAGCTGCGCACGAACTCTGGGATGCAGTCGGTGATCGAGGAGCTCAACGATCTGCTGCGCACCAAGCAGATCTCGCCTGAAGAGTACGCGGCACGGCGCGCCGAGATCGAAGAGGAGCTCAAGCGGCGCGCCGACGAGTCGGCCCGGGCGCAGGCCGCGCTGGGTGAGCTGGCCGATACCCTGCGCGACGCCTCGGTCACTCGCGAGGTCGCCGACGCGCTCAATCGGGGCGATTACGCGCGTGCGTCCCAGGCGCTGGTGGACATCGCCAAACAGGCCGACAAGATCTCCCCGCAGGGTCGCCAGGAGCTTGCCGAGAAGCTGCGGGAAGCAGCCGAACGGACTCAGAACCTGAACCCCGAGATGTCGCAACGTGCCGCGGAGGCGGCCAGTGCCCTCGAGAGAGGTGACCTCGAGGCGGCGCAACAGGCGATGCAGGAGATGGCTGGAGCGATCAGCCAGGCGAGCCAGCAGATCGCCTCGCAGGCTGACCTGGGCCAGGCGCTCAGCGAGCTCTCGCCCTACGAGTCCGGTGAAGGCTTCGACGAGAACGGAGCCCTACAGGAGAATGGCGAGGAGGGGATGGGCAGCCCGGAAGCTGGAGCGCCGAGCAATGGCGATCCGAACGCAGGAGAGCAGCGAAGCGGCGGCGGGGCGGACACCGCTCAATCGCGAACCAACCCGGGCGGTGGTGCCGGCACGGGAAGGGGCCGGGTGAGTGGAGGATCCGAAAACACCCGGGCGCTGGGCGTCGACGGCGCCGGGCCACCGCTCCGAATCAAGGGAAAGCCGACGACGGCCGGCGTTGGCGAGCGTGCCGAAGGGCCGGACAACACACCGCGCACGACCTCATCGGAAGGGACTCTCTCGATCACGACGCAGAGCGGCGTCGCTCGCTCATCCGCCCCCATCAACGCCTACGGCGAGCCGAACCACGTGCCGATCGAGCTGCGACCGGTCGTGAAGGAGTTTTTCTCGGCGGGAGAGAGTCGACCGTAATGCGGACGACGCAGCGATCGATCCGGAGGTGGTGGCAGGCGGTGCATCGCCGCCTGCGTTCCTGGGAGCTCGAGACGCCCACCGCCCGCGCGGGCGAGCAGTCGCTGGTGGACGAGGCGTTCTTGCGCCGATTGGAGCGGCTGGTCATCCTCGCGCGCAACATGTCCTCCACCGGCCTGATCGGCGAGCATCGCAGCCGGCGCCGGGCGACGTCCTTTGAGTTTGCCGACTACCGTCGCTACGTCGCCGGGGATGACCTCCGCCGGATCGACTGGAATGCCTATGGGCGGCTCGAGGGGCTGTTTCTCAAGCTCACCGAGGCCAAAGAGGATCTCCCGATCCACCTCCTGCTCGACTGTAGCCGCTCGATGAACTGGGGCAGCCCCAACAAGTTCGTGTACGCGAAGCAACTCGTCGCCGCGCTTGGCTACCTGGCGCTCTCCCGTTTTGATGCCGTCACGGTGGCGACGTTCGGTGAACGGCTCTACGACCGCTTTCCGATGGTTCGCGGCAAGCATCAGGCGCTGAGTCTGCTGAGCTTCCTCGACAACCTGGCGGTGGGCGAGCACACCGACCTCGGCTCCTCGATGATGGCTTATTGCAGCACCAACCGACGGCGCGGACTGGCTATTCTCGTCTCCGACCTGCACACCCGCGACGGGCACGAGCCTGGTCTGATCCAACTCCTCCAGAGCGGTCTCGAGCCGCACGTCCTGCACCTGGTAGACCCCCAGGAGCTGGCGCCGCGGGTGAAGGGCGAGGCCGAGATCTTTGACCTCGAGAGCGGTGAGGTGGTCGAGCTGCTCGTCGGACCGGAGGTCATTCGTCAGTACCAGGAACGATTCGACAGTTGGTGTGGCGACGTCAAGGCGTTCTGCCACCAGCGCGACATTAGCTACCTGCGCGTCGACACCTCTATCCCGCTCGAGCAGTTGATCCTCAAGGATATGCGGCAAGCAAGAGTGGTCCGATGAGCTTTCTGGAACTCCTGGGGGACACCCCCAACCCCCCGCCCTGGCGGGAGCGGCAGGCGAGGGCGATCCGATGAGCTTTCTGCAACCGGCGGCGCTGACATTCCTCGTGCTGATGCCCGTCATCGTGCTGTTCTATCTCCTGCGGGCCCAGCACAATCGGCTCCCGGTGCCGACGGTTCGATTCTGGCGGGAGATACCGAGCGACCTCGAAGGCCGGCCCACCTGGCGTACGCCACTGCGGAATCTCCTGCTCTACCTCCAGCTTCTCCTGATCCTGCTTGTCGCCCTGGCGCTCGCCAGACCGGCACTGCTGGGGGGCGAGAAGCGCCACCTGGTTATCCTGCTCGATGCCTCGGCGAGCATGCAGGCGACTGATGTTTTGCCGAGCCGCTTCGAAGAGGCGAAGCGCCAGGCGCACCTGCTGATCGATGGGCTTGCCGCCAGCGACGAGGCCTCGCTCATCCGCGTCGCTCGCACGCCGGTCCTCCTCGAGGCGGGCGATGATCGACGGGAACTCCACAGCGCGATCGATGCGGCCGAGCAATCAAGCAGTCCGGGCGACATCCCGTCCGCCCTGGCGCTGGCGCAATCATTGGTCGAACGCTCGAGGGGCGCCCGGACTGAGGTCATCCTGATCTCCGACGGGGCGTTTCCGGGGCATGAGGTCGCTCTGGTCTCGTCGTTGGCCGCGCAATTTCGACACATCGTGGTCGGACAGACCGATGACAACCAGGCGATCACCGGGTTGAGCGTACGACCATCACTGGGAACGGTCGGCAGGTACGTTGGCTTCATTCGGATCGTGAACTACGCGAACCGACCAGTGACGGTACCCTTCCGGGCCCTGGCCGACGGCTTGCCGATCGACAACCGTCCGTTGCAGTTGCCCGCGCGCGGCCACGCGGAGCTTACGCTGGCGTTGCCCCAGGGGACCAAGCTTCTCGACGTGTCCCTGCAAACCGACGATGCGCTCCGGGTGGACGATCACGCCCAGGTGCTGATCGGCGCCGAGCGCCCTCGCTCGGTGGTCGTCGCTTCGGCGCAACCGGCCTTCTGGGAGAAAGCGTTGACCGCAGTCCCGCTCGTGCGGGTCACCAAGGTCCGCCCATCTCAATACCAGCCGGGGCCGGCGGACCTCACGGTACTCGACGGATTCGTTCCGCGTGACCTGCCGCGGGGAAATCTGCTGCTGGTGAATCCCTC
Source organism: Chloroflexota bacterium (assembly GCA_016190465.1). Classification (GTDB taxonomy): domain Bacteria; phylum Chloroflexota; class UBA6077; order FW602-bin22; family JACPQP01; genus JACPQP01. The sequence continues at coordinate 5,338 of JACPQP010000378.1, read as the reverse complement.
ACGCGACAACCAGTTCGTCGAGGTTGTCGGCGAGACCGGCCCGGTCCAGGCGATCCGGGCCCGGAGCGACCATCCGTTGCTGGACGCCGCCGATCTGACCGCCCTCTACATCGCCAAGACGCGACAGATCCGACCGCCGGCCTGGGCGGACGTGCTCCTGGAGGCCTCCGGCACGCCGCTCCTTTTCGCCGGGCGGGAGCAAGGTCGGCGAGTCGTCGTGCTCGCCTTCGATCCGGTGGCCTCCGAGCTTCCCCAACGGATCGCCTTCCCCATCCTGATCAACAACGTGATGGCGTGGATGGCACCCGAGGAGTTGGCGACCGAGGTGAAGCCGGGCGAGATCGTCGAGCTGGTGCCCGCGCCCGAGGCCCGCGAGGTGACCGTGCGTCTCCCGAACAACAAGGCGCTGTCGGTTGTCGCGCGGGGGCGGCCCATCCGCTTCTCCGCGACTGACCTGATCGGGCGCTACACCGTCGTCCACTCCGGGCCAGCGGGAGTCATCAGTCAGCAGACGTTCGTGGTGAACGTGACCTCGGAAGTGGAATCGGACATCCGCCCGCGTGACCAGAACGCGCTGGTGGCCGGGGTGGCCGGCGAGAGGGGTGCGACGGTCCAACCCGGCGTGCAACGCGAGCTGTGGACCTGGCTGGCGGCGCTGGCGTTCCTGGTGATCGCGGGTGAGTGGTGGGCCTATTGCCGCCGGTACGCGACGTGAGCGATGTGGCGACGCGGGGACGGGGAGACGGCCCTCACCCCCTGCCCGCCGTTCCTGATCTGGTCCCAATACTGGGCGAGGGGGTTGCGCGGCGACGGGGCGACGCGGGGTCCGAGGTCGCCGCGTCGCCGCGTCCCCGCAGTGGGGGAAGGGGAAAGGAAAGTTGGCCATGAACGTGGCATTCGGGCAGCCTGAAGCCCTCCTCCTGCTGTTGACCCTCCCGGTCTTCTACGTGGTGGGGCGGTGGGGGCTGCGCAACCTGCCCGCAGACGTCCGCCGGACGGCAATCACCCTCCGGCTGCTCGTCGTCACTTTGCTGGTGATCGCGCTGGCCCGGCCGCTCGTCGGCCAGGTGAGCCAGAGCCTCTCGGTTGTCTTCGCCATCGACGTATCCCTGAGCGTCTCGCCGGAGGCGCGGGCCACGGCCCAGCGGTTCATTCAGGAGGCCACGGCCCTGATGCGTCCCGACGATCGCGCGGGCACCATCGGATTCGGCGGCGAGGCCGTCCTGATCCAGCCCCTCGGCGGGCGACGGGGCGACGGGGCGACGGGGCCCAGCTCAGGAACGGCGGGCGACGCGCCTCCCAACGCCGAGGGGCCGGCCCTGGACCAGACCAACATCGAGAAGGCGATTCATCTGGCGCGATCGATCTTCCCCGCGCGTGGCGGGAAGCGGATCGTCCTGCTGACCGATGGGAACGAGAACGCGGGCGCCGCCGAGCGCGAGGCGCGCGAGGCGGGCCTCAAGGGCAACACCCAGATCGACGTCGTCCCGTTGGCGTCGGCCGATCGTCCGGAGGTGCTGGTGGAGGGGCTTGACCTGCCCCCAGCGCTCCGGGTCGGCGAGCAGGCCGAGCTTGGGGTCACGGTTCGCAGCACCGTGGAGACGGACGGCCGTCTCGGCATCTTGATGGACGACCGGCCGATGCAGGTCGGCCAGGTGCGGCTGCGTCCCGGGGCCAACCGGTTCACCATCGCGCTGCCCCCCCTGGACAAGGGGTTCCACAGCTACCGGGCGCACATCGACGCCTCGCCGGACACCTTCCCCCAGAACAACGAGGCCAGCGCCTTCACGGTCGTAAAGGACGCCGGCAAGGTGCTGGCTATCGTCAACAACAGTGAGGACTTTGCCGCGCTCCAACGCACCCTCGAGTCCGCCGGGGTCCAGGTCGAAGTCCAGCCACCCAGCTTCATCCCGTCGCGCATCACCCCGATGAAGAGCTACGAAAGCACCTTGCTGGTCAACGTGCCGGCCCAGAGCCTGACGCTCGACCAGATGAAGACGCTCGTGGCCTACGTGCAGAGCCTCGGCCGCGGGCTCGTGGTGATCGGCGGCGACAACAGCTTCAGCGTCGGGAACTACGGGGGGACCCCCCTCGCCGACATCTTGCCGGTCCAGATGAACGTGCCGGGCAAGATCGAGCGCGGCAACATCGCCCTGCTGTTGATCATCGACAAGTCGGGGAGTATGGACTCGCGGGAGCAGGGCGTCACCAAGATGGAGATGGCCCGGAAGGCCGCGATCCTGGCGAGCGATGTCCTCGACCCCAACGATCAGCTCGGCGTGACGGCGTTCGACACGGACAACCAGTGGGTCGTGCCGATCCAGCGGGTGGGGGACCGCGACAACCTGAACCGGATCCAGGAGCGGGTTTCGCGCATCGAGGCTTCGGGTGGCACCGAGATCTACAAGGCCCTCGGCATCGGCTACGAGGCGATTGTGAACTCGCGGGCGCGCTACAAGCACATCATCTTGCTGAGCGATGGCCGCTCGCTCACGAACTCCGATTATTCCGAGCTGATCAATCGGATGCGCGCGGCGAAGGTTACTCTGTCGACGATCGCGATCGGCAGTGACGCCGATCTCGACCTGATGCAGGAGCTCGCCCGGCAGGGCGACGGTCGCTACTACTTCACCGAGAACCCCCGCGACATCCCCCAGATCACCACGCGCGAGACCCGGATCGCCAGCGGCGCCGCGGCGGTCGAAGGCGCCTTCCAGCCGAAGGTGGTGGCGCCGAGCCCGATCCTGAAGTCCATCGCCGAGGCGCAGGTGCCGCAGCTCCACGGCTACGTCGTCACCTCGCCGCGGGACACGGCCAACGTGGTCGTCACGTCCGACCGCAGCGATCCCATTCTGGCCCACTGGAACTATGGTCTGGGCCGAGTGGTCATCTTCACGGCGGACGCGTCGCCGAAGTGGGCGCCGGACTGGCAGAGCTGGCCACTGTTCGGCAAGTTCTGGCTCCAGGCGCTCCATTGGAGTATGCGCAGCCCGACGGACCCGAACTTGCAGATCAGCTCGGTCGTCGAGGGAGAGCAGATTCGGCTGCGGGTCGAGGCGATCGACGACGAGGGCATCTTCCAGGACCTGCTGGACCTCCGCGCGCACATCTACGCGGGCGATGGCACGCCGGTCGAGACGGTGTTGAGCCAGGTGCGGCCCGGCCGCTACGAGGCGGAGTTCACCGTCGAGAACCCGGGCACCTACCGCGTGGAGGTCGAGCAGCGCCAGGGCAGCGCCAGCGCGAAAACGGAGACCAGTGGGTTCGTCGTGCCGTATCCGGCCGAGTATCGCCGTTTCGGAGTCAACCAGGATCTCCTGAACCGCATCACTCAACTGAGTGGCGGGCAGCTCATCGCCGAGCCGGCGGTCGTGTTCCGGCGCGAGGCGATCTTTGAGGGGTTTGAGTGGCAGCCCTTCTGGCATCTCTTCCTGGCGGCGGCGGTCGTGCTCTTCCCCTTCGACGTCGCGGTGCGGCGCCTGCGGCTCTCACCCAACTTGCTGCGCACCGTGGTCTGGCCGTACCTGCGCAATCGGGCAGCGGGGGACGTGCGGCGGACCATCCGCTTCGGCACGGCGATGGCGATCCGCTGGCTGGCGCGCTCGCTGGGGCGGGGGCCAGCGCACGGGGCGTAGGAGGAAGCTCGCCATCGACACTGAAGCGGTCATCGACCCGGAACCATCTCGGGCCGCGCTCGCCGCCCTGATCGTGCTCACGACGGCTGCCTGGCTGGGGCTGGGCGTGGTCGTCGTGACGCTGGACCCCGATCCGCTGCTCCACCGCGGCCTCTTCTTCGCCGCGCTCTTCCTCGCCGCCTTCGGCGCGTTCAGCCTGCTCGCCTACCGGCTGAGCTTCTCGCTTTTCAGTTCCAAGCGCTATCGCGGCAACGTCTCCCGCTCCGTCCTCCACGGGTTGACGACCGCGATCGTCATCACCGTCGCCGCCCTGCTCCAGCTCTCGCGCGCTCTGACGACGTTCACCGGTCTGCTGCTGTTCGGGACGTTCGTCGTCCTCCAGGTGGCGGTGCTGGTGCGAAGGTAGCGCGGTTGGCCGAGTTGGGGCGACGGGGCGTCCGGAGTACTGAGTGCTGACCGGGGCTTCCCCCTATCCCTACCCTTTCCCCCACCCGGGGGGGAAAGGGGGGGCCGCGGCTGGGGCCGCCCGCACCCCCCGGCCGGATTACTACCCCAAGCGATCCCAAGTGCTGAGCGCTGAGCAGGCCGGGGTGCGGGGGGACTCAGTACTCAGTACTCTGTACTCAGTACTCGTCGGGGGAGACGGGCGACACGGCATCGTTTACGGTGGCGGGCGTCCGCGCTGCTCGGTCTGTCCGCTGGCGGACCGCTGCCTTCTTCGCCGGTCACGCAGCAGCCGGTAGAGCTTCCGGTCCTGGTGGCGCATCGCGACGAAGACGATCGTCGCGGCGCCACCGGCCACGATTAGCACCCCGACGACGATCTGCCGCGGCACCGAGTCCAGGCCCCCGGCGCTGAGCGTGGTCACCAGGATCGCCAGCACCACGAGCAAGGCCAACAACGCGCCCCGGTACAACCAGCGGTCGATGAGCAGCCGTTGCAGTTGCTCGTCAGCCAGGTCCGAGGGGGGATCGAACCGGAGGCTATCCATCGTGTCTCCTCTTTCGTCCAGCGGTTGAAGACCAGCCACGTGCAATATCTTACACCGGCCACACTTGATTGGTCCAGCGAAATGTGGTAGGATACGGCCGCGTCACAGGGACCCTCGTTCCGCCTGGAGGCACGGATGCGCCCGCTGGTCGTCGAGATCATCACGTACGCACCCACCGAGTTCCACCACTGCTTGCACTGCGAGGTTGTCTGGCGCGAAGCCGGGCCGGGGCCAAAGGTTCACGCCGAGCAACGCGCGGCCAGCTTGCCCGACGACCTCGGGGCGCAGTACCAGGAGATCGCGCGCTGGGCCCGCGATCTCGCCCAGCGCTACGGTGACCGGGTGTCCTTCCGGGTCGTGGACGCCGCGTCGCTCGAGGGCTTCGTGAAGTCGCTGCGCTACCTGGTTAGCCACTATCCGGCCTTCCGTGTCGGCAAGGCGACCTGCGTCGGCGATGACCTGGAGCGCGTAACCGAGCTCGTTCGCGCCCAACTTGGCGAGAGCGACACGCCGTCGGCGCCGGTGCCTACCCTCCGCAGCACTGAGCGCTGAGTCCGGAGTGCGGTGGTGAACGCGGCCCTCACCCCTCGCCCCTCTCCCCCAGGGAGAGGGGTAGTTCACAAGGGTAGGTATCGCGGCGAGTGGGGGTGCCCGGCGACTGATGGATGGTCGCGACATGATCGGGCACCCGCGCCACGAGCGGGCGGGGTGC
>JACPQP010000035.1 GCA_016190465.1 Chloroflexota bacterium | reverse complement strand
GGCACGAAACGTTTGGACCACGAAAGGCGCGAAAGGGGAGGGGGCGACGGAGATGTGCTCGTCCAGAAGAAAGCGTGGACGGGTCACGCGGTGGCGTCACGCGGACCCGAGCATCGGGCTGCTTCGTGCCGGGCCTGTACTAGCTCGCGCAGGCGCCTTGCCGCAGGCGATGGGCTCAACTCTTGCTCGCGAAGCATGCGAGCATCGTAGGCTTCCAACGCCTTCAGATAGGCGTCGATCGGGGCCTGGTTGCGCCAGTAGTAGGTGATGGTGGCGTAGACCTCTTCCAGGGTGAGCGTCGGGTAGCGAAGAGCGATCTCTTCCGGAGTCAGCCCGTCGAGGTAGTCGAACAGGATAGTCTCGATGCCGATCCGGTGCCCTCTGAGGCGGATATCATCCGGTGTCAGAAAGTCGAAGTAATCTTCCAGTCGCACGCTCTTACCTCGCCCGCCGACCGCCCATTACGCTCGCTACTCCTCAAGCGCCACCGGCTATGCTGTGGTCACATCGAGATTCTACGCCAGGTCGAAGCAGAGGGCAAGGCCCACTCGGAGCCCACCTCATCGGCAGGCTGGCGCAGCGCGTGGGGTTGGTGTTTTGACAGGTCAGCCACGAGACATGGGGTTGAATCTGCTGCGCAAAGTGGGTATCAGAAAGTTTTTGATGGTTTTGGGGACACCCCAAACCCCGCCAGGACGGGCTCCGCCCTTCCTGGACCTTCCCGGGACGCAGGTGAACTTTCCGAGACCTACTAAGACCTCCGCGTCACCCGGCGTTGACAGCCAGTCGGGGCTGCCTTACCATCATGCCGTTGGGATCGTCCCGTGACCAGAGTAGGTATCAGAAAGTTTTTGATGGTTTTGGGGACACCCCAAACCCCGCCAGGACGGGCTCCGCCCTTCCTGGACCATCCCGGGACGCAGGTGAACTTTACGAGACCTACTAGGTGGGTTGTTGCCGTGGAGCCGGGGTCGACAGCCCGCCCCACCATCCGTTGACTGGTGTGCAGGAACGAACACCAGTCAACGGCATACTGGCAGCTCGCTGAACCGTTCGGCTGAACCAAAGGAGAACCTGCCCATGAATCGGGTCGTGCTCGCCTACTCGGGGGGCCTGGATACCTCGGTGGTCATTCACATGCTCACGCACCGCTACGACGCCGACGTGATTGCCCTCACCGTCGACCTCGGTGCGAACGAGAATAAGAATGACGCCGGCATGGCTGAGATCGCCGCCCGGGCGCGGCGCATCGGCGCGGTCGACGCCGTCGTGCTGGACACCAGGCGGGAGTTCGTCGACGACTTCGTCTGGCCCGCGCTCCAGGCGGGCGCCATCTACGAGGGCGAGTACCCGCTGGCCACCGCTCTCGGCCGGCCATTGATCGCCCGGCACCTGGCCGCCGTCGCCCGCCGCTTCGGCGCCAGTGCGGTCGCCCACGGCTGCACCGGCAAGGGGAACGATCAGGTGCGCTTCGACGTGACGGTGGGGACCCTGGCCCCCGACCTGCGGGTGATCGCGCCGATCCGGGAGTGGAGCCTCTCGCGCGAGTCGGCGCTCGACTACGCCGCCGAGCACGGGATACCGGTGACGGCGACCAAGCGCAGCCCGTACTCGGTCGACCAGAACCTGTGGGGGCGGAGCATCGAGGCCGGTATCCTGGAGGACCCCTGGGTCGAGCCGCCGGCCGACGTCTACCAGTGGACCGTCGACTCGAGCGATGCGCCGCGCGAGCCACGCTCCGTGGAGATCGCGTTCGAGCGAGGCGTGCCGGTGGCGCTCGACGGCGAGCGACTCGACGGCGTGGCATTGATCGGCCGGCTGAACGAGCTGGCCGGCGCGCACGGCATCGGCCGCATCGATCACCTCGAGAACCGGGTCGTCGGCATCAAGTCGCGCGAGATCTACGAGGCGCCGGCCGCCACCGTGCTGCACCGGGCCCACCAGGCGCTCGAAGACATGACGCTCACTCGGGACAGCGCCCGGTTCAAGGCCCGCGTCGCCATCGACTACGCCGACCTGGTGTACAGCGGCCTCTGGTTCTCGCAGCACCGGGAGGACCTGGCCGCCTACGTGGCGAGCACGCAGCGCTACGTCACCGGCGAGGTCCGGCTGAAGCTGTCGAAGGGGAACTGTATGGTCGTCGGACGGCGGTCGGCCTTCTCCCTCTATCAGCACGCGCTGGCGACCTACGACCGGGGCGACAAGTTCGACTCGAAGGCCGCCGAGGGCTTCATCAGCCTATTCGGTCTGCCCCAGCGCACCCAGGCCCGCGTTCAGCGCGGAGTTGCCGAGCCCACCGCCGAGGCCGCGCGGTGAAGCTCTGGGGGGGACGCTTCCAGCGCGCCACCGATCGTCTTGTCGAGCAGTTCTCGGCGTCGATCGACTTCGACAGCCGGCTGTACCGACAGGACATCCTCGGC
>JACPQP010000377.1 GCA_016190465.1 Chloroflexota bacterium | reverse complement strand
GATGGAGAAAAACGGTACGCCGGCCTCGCCGGCCACCGCGCGGGAGATCAGCGTCTTGCCCGTGCCCGGTGGGCCGACGAGCAGCACTCCCTTGGGCACCCGGGCGCCGAGCGCCTTGAAGCGCTCGGGGCGCTTCAGGAACTGGACGATCTCTTGCAGCTCCTGTTTCGCTTCCTCGACTCCGGCCACGTCGGCGAACGTGATCGGCGCTCGCCGCTCCTGGTACAGCCGCGCCTGGCTGCGACCGAACGAGAGGGCCTGGTTGTTGATGCCGCCCCGGCGCAGCCCGAACCAGACGACGCCGATGAGCAGCGCCAGCGGCAGCAAGGCCACCAGCGCCGCCGGGTTCGGCTCATCGCCGGCGCGCTGAACGCTGACGACGACGCCCGCGCGGCGGAGCTGCTCCCCGACCGGCGCGTTGTCCTCTTTGAACGCCCGGAAGCGCGTCCCGCTCGCATCCACGACCGTCACGACGTTGCCGGTGATGGCCGCGGACCGCAGCTCCTGATGCTCGGCGCGGTTGAGGACGTCGCTGATCGGCACGATCGCCGGCGACGATGTGGCGGAGCGACTGGCGAGGAGCGCCGTGGCGACGATCGCGATGGTTAGCGCCACACCGCCGACGACGAGGGGAAGTCTTCCCAGGAGCGAACGCAGCTTACGCCAGAATGGTTGCATGAGCAAAGGCCCGTCCTCTGATCGAAGATTCAACCGAAAGGCGCCGCTATTATACCATAACGACGAGCGCCCTATGAACAAGGAGGGGTACGGGCCGTGAACAGACGATCACGCGATGCCCGAGACGGCCGCGCCTTCGTTCAGCTTACCCGTCTGCACGAGGTACCGGACGAAATCGCGGCGCGCTCGCTCGAACTCGCTCAACGGCCTCTCTTCGACCCACCGGAGCCGGTAGATTTTCTGCCCGTTGGGGTCAAACTCCTCTTCGAACCGTCCGCGACGCATCCTCAACCTCCGACGCGCCCGGGAGACCAAAGAGAGACCGCCGCGGGGCTGGAGAAGAAGCCCACGACGTTCTCTGACGGTGAGTCTCGACGTGTTTGCCGCACGCGAGTGGCTTCTACCTTCGCTGGTAGCCGGACTCACTATAACACAGTGGAGCGCCACCTTCAAGACGGAGAGTAGGGACGAAACCCTGTGTTCGCCCCGCGCCCTCGACCCGATCAATCGGCGATCCGCTCTACAGCGCGGCCAACACCCGATCGATCGTCTCCACGGCTTCGTCAACCTCGGCCGCGGTGATGATGAGCGGCGGGATCAGCCGAACAGTGCGGGCGCTCGTGTTGTTCAGGATCAGGCCCCGTTCCAGCGCCGCGCGCACCACTGCCGGCGCGACGTCCTGCTTCAGATCGAAGGCGGCCATCAGGCCGAGGCCGCGAACCCGCTCGATCACCGAGTGCCGGGCCTGGAGCCAACGCAACCGTCCCAGCAGGTGCGCCCCCACCCGGGCGCTGTTCTCGATCAACTGCTCGTCGATCAGCGTCTTCATCGTCGCGACGCCAGCGGCGCAGGCGAGCGGGTTGCCGCCGAACGTGCTGCCGTGGTCCGAAGGCGTGAAGACGCTCGCTTTCTCGGTCGCGACGACGGCACCGATCGGCACACCGCCCGCGAGACCCTTGGCCAACGTGAAGACGTCCGCGATGATCTCGTGGTGCTCCTGGGCGAGGAACCTGCCGGTCCGCCCCATGCCGGTCTGGATCTCGTCGAGGATCAGCAGCAGGCCCTGCTCGTCGCACCAGCGGCGAACCCCGACCAGGTAGTCGTGATCGCCGATGTTGACACCGCTCTCGCCCTGGACGACTTCGAGGATGATGGCGCACGTCTCCGGCGTCGTCGCGCGCTCGATCGCCTCCAGGTCGTTGAACGGGACGGACGTGAACCCGGCCGGCATCGGCGCGAACGGCGCCTGGAGCTTGGGCTGGCCGGTCGCCGCGACCGTGGCGAGGGTGCGGCCATGGAACGAGTCGTCGGCGCTGATGATCTGGTAGGCGCCACCCCGGTGGAGCCGCCCGTATTTCCGGGCCAGCTTGATCGCCCCCTCGTTTGCCTCGGCGCCGCTATTGGCGAAGAAGATCCGACCGCCGCGGGTGCGCTCGACGATCAGCTCGGCGAGCTGAAGCTGGGGAATGGTGTAGTAGAGGTTGGTGGTATGGATCAGCGTGCCGGCCTGCTCGCGGATCGCCTCGACGAGCCGGGGATGGCCGTGGCCGAGGATGTTGACGGCGAGCCCGGCGACCATGTCCAGATAGGGGCGGCCGCTCTCGTCCCAGACCCGACAGCCCTCGCCCCGGACCAGGACGACCGGCTGGCGCACAAACGTCTTCATATAGTACTTGGCTTCGAGTTCCTGCCAGGTGGGCATCGCCTATCTCCTAATCGAGCTAATCGCCGTCGGTGATCATGGTCCCGACCCCGCTGTCGGTGAACAGTTCGCGGATCAGGGCGTGGGCCACACGCCCATCGATGATGTGGCAGCGAGACACGCCGTCCAGCCCACGCAGACAGGCCTCGGTCTTCGGGACCATCCCGCCCGAGATCACCCCGACCTCGATCAGCTCGCGCGCCCGGCGCGCGGTCATCTGCGGGATCAGGATCCCGTCGGCGCCCTTGATGCCCGGCACGTCGGTCAGGAAGACGAGTTTCTCGGCCCGGAGGGCGACGGCGATCTCGGCCGCGGCAGTATCGGCGTTGAGGTTCAGCGCCTCCCCGCCTTCACCGATCGCGATGGGGGCGATGAGCGGGATGAACCCGCTCGCCATCACCACGTGGACCAGCCCGAGACGCACCGCCGTCACGGTGCCGACCAGGCCAAGTGTCTCGCTCCGCCGCCGGCCCTGAAGGAGACCGCCGTCGATGCCGCTGAACCCCACTGCCTGCCCGCCCAGGGCTTGCACCTGCGCGACCAGCTCCTTGTTGACCTTCCCGGCCAGCGTCATCAGCACGACCTCCATCGTCTCCGGGTCGGTCACCCGCAGCCCGCCGGCAAAGCGCGGCTCGGCGCCGATCCGGCGGAGCCAGGTGCTGATCGTCGCGCCACCACCGTGCACGACGACGGGGATCAGGCCGATCCGCTGAAGCGTGACCAGGTCCTCCAGTGTCGTGTCGTGGCTACCGAGCGTGCTGCCGCCGATCTTCACCACCACGGTCTTGCCGGCAAACGCCCCGACGTACTTCAGGGTCTGGGCCAGCACGCCCGCCACGTCCTCACTGTTCATCCTTGCTCCCCTGGCAGCCGCTCACGTGGTGTACTCCGCGTTGATGGTGACGTACTCTTTCGAGAGGTCGCAGCCCCAGGCCGTCGCCCGGCCATCACCCAGGTGGAGATGGACCGTCAGCCGAACGTCGGGGCCGCGCAACTGGTTCGAAGCCGCCTGGCGATCGAACGGCAACAGGTGGCCATCCCGAAGGATGCACACATCGCCGACGGCCAGATCGACCCGCTCCGGATCGACGTCGGCCCCGCTGTAGCCGACCGCACAGAGGATGCGTCCCCAGTTGGGGTCGTTGCCGTGGACCGCCGTCTTGACGAGCGGGGATGTGGTCACCGCGCGGGCGGCCCGGCGGGCATCGGCGTCGCCGCGAGCGCCGAGCACATCGACCTGGAAGATGCGCGTCGCCCCCTCGCCGTCCAGCACAACCATCTTCGCGAGCTCGACGGCGACCGAGTCGAGCGCGGCCTGGAACTCGGCGGCTGTCTGATCGTGGGCGGCGATCGGGGGGTTGCCGGCGGCGCCGTTGGCCAGGAGCAGCAGCGTGTCGTTCGTGCTGGTATCGCCGTCGACGCTGATCGCGTTGAACGAGACGTCGGCGGCCCGCCGGATCGCCTGGCGGGCGAAGTCCGGTGTCAGCGTGACGTCGGTGGTGATGAACGAGAGCATCGTCGCCATATTCGGGTGGATCATGCCGGCGCCCTTCGCCATTCCCGCCAGCGTGACGGCGTGGCCACCGATGGTCGTCCGGACGGCGACCCGCTTGGGCCGCGTATCGGTCGTCAGGATGGCAAGCGCGGCGTCTGCGCCACCATCGGCGGTGAGGTCGATCCCGGCGACGCCGCGGCGGACCTTCTCCATCGGCAGGTACACGCCAATCACCCCGGTCGAGGCGACCAGGACATCGTCGACGGCGATGCCAAGTTTCTCGGCGACCAGGCGGGTCATCTCGTCGGCGTCGGTCAGACCGCGCTGGTGAGTGCACGCGTTGGCGCAGCCGCTGTTCACGACGACGGCCTGCGCGCGGTCGTTGGTCAGGCGCTGGCGGGTCAGGACGACCGGAGCGGCCTGCACCCGGTTGGTCGTGAACACACCGGCCGCGGTGCAGGGGAGATCCGAGGCGATGATGCAGAGGTCGCGGCCGCCCTTCTTGATGCCGCAATACGTGGCCCCCGCGCGAAAGCCGCGGGGGCTGGTGACGCTGCCGCCGACAACTGGCTCGATCGATGCCATCGATGCCATTGATCGCTCCCTCCGTTCAGAACGGAGGCATTATACACAACCGGGCAGACCGCGCGCAATCGGTTCTTGTCAGACGATGTCCTTTCAGACGATGTCCTTGCTCAGCGAGGCGAGGAACTCTTTGTTGTTGGCGCTCTTGACCATTCGGGCCATCAGCGCCTCAATCGCCTCAGTGCCCCCGATCGCCGCGATCATCCGGCGGAGCGCCCACACCTGGCGCAGCGTCGTGTCGTCGAGCAACAGTTCCTCGCGCCGGGTGCTGGAGCGCGGGATATCGATGGCCGGGAAGATGCGCTTCTCGGACAGCTTGCGGTCGAGGACCAGCTCCATGTTCCCGGTGCCCTTGAACTCCTCGTAGATCACGTCGTCCATCCGGCTGCCCGTGTCGACTAGGCAGGTAGCGATGATCGTCAGACTGCCCCCCTCTTCGATCTTGCGGGCGGCGCCGAAGAATCGCTTGGGCGGGTAGAGGGCGGCGGGGTCGATGCCGCCCGAGAGCGTCCGGCCGCTGGGGGGGACGATCAAGTTGTAGGCGCGGGAGAGCCGGGTGATGCTGTCCAGCAAGATGACGACGTCGCGCCCGCCTTCGACCAACCGCTTGGCGCGCTCCAGCGCCATCTCGGCGACGATGCGGTGGTCTTCGACAGGCTCATCGAACGTCGAGCTGACGACCTCGCCGCGGACCGAGCGCTTGACGTCAGTGACCTCCTCGGGGCGCTCGCCGACGAGCAGGACGATCAGGTGAGCGTCACTGTAGTTGGTCGTGATGCCGTTGGCGATGTGCTTCAACACCGTTGTCTTACCAGCCTTGGGCGGCGACACGATCAGGCCGCGCTGGCCACGGCCGATCGGCGAGATCAGGTTGACCAGGCGCTGGGTGAGGTTGTCCTTCGCCGTCTCGAGGCTGAACAGCTCGTGGGGGAAGATCGGCGTCAGCGACTCGAAGTGGGGGCGTCGCTTCGCCACCTCGGGATCCAGCCCATTGACCGCCTCGACGCGCAGGAGACCATAGTACTTCTCGTTCTCCTTGGGCGGGCGGACCTGGCCCGTCACCATGTCGCCCGTGCGCAATCCGAAGCGTCGGATCTGGGACTGGGACACGTACACGTCGGACGAGCCGGGGAGGAAGCCGTCCTTGCGCAGGAAGCCATAGCCGTCTTCGACGATCTCCAGGATGCCGCCGCCGAAGAGATACCCCTGCTGCTCGGTCTGGGTCTGAAGCACGCGAAAGACGAGCTCCTGTTTCTTCAGCCCGCTGTAGCCGGTGACGCCGAGCTCCTTGGCAATGTCTTGCAGTTCGTCGCGAGTCTTGGCTTCGAGTTCAGCGAGGTTCAATTGTTTCTCCATCGGACGTCCGTGGAAATAAACTGAGGAATGTTGATGTGGCTCTGTGTAACCTCAACGCCTGTTCACGATGGGGTCCGACACCGTCGGAAGAGAGGAACGACCGGCCGGAAATACACCAGATGATGGTCAAGCTAACCTACTGAAGTATAGCACAGACCAGCGATGCGGTCAAATCAGTGGTCAGATGAGATTCAGATTCATCGGCGCCGCGAAGCAGGCGCTCGCCCGTTACTCGCTCGGCACCACGCGCAGCAGCTCGTCGATCATCTGATCGGTGGTGAGCGCCTCCATTTCGCCCTGGAAGTTCAGGATGATGCGGTGGCGAAGCGCGGGGTGGGCGACCTCGCGGATGTCTTCGAAAGAGACGTTGTAACGGCCCTCCAGGAGCGCGCGGATCTTCCCCGCCAACACTAACGCCTGGCCGCCTCGCGGGCTCGACCCGTACCGGACGTAATCGCGGGTGATCTTCAGCGCGTCCGGACGGTCCGGATGGGTCGCCGTCACCAGGCGGACGGCGTAGTTCAGCACGTGGCTGGCGATCGGGACCTCTCGCGCCATCTCGCTGATCTGATTCAGAACCTGTCCATCGGCGACCTTGTTGACCTTCGGCGACGCCCCGCCGGTCGTGCGCAAGAGGATCTCGGTGAGGTCCTGGTTGGAAGGGTACCGGACCAGCAGCTTGAAGAAGAACCGATCGAGCTGCGCCTCGGGCAGTGGGTACGTCCCCTCCATCTCCATCGGGTTCTGGGTCGCCAGCACGAAGAACGGCCGGGGCAAGGTGTGGACCGTCTTGCCGACCGTGACGGTTTGCTCCTGCATCGCTTCAAGGAGCGCCGACTGCGTCTTGGGCGTGGCACGGTTGATCTCGTCGGCCAGGATGATGTTCGCGAAGATGGGCCCGTACTCGAACCGGAAGTACTTCTCGCCCTGCCCGTCCTCCACGATCACGTTGGTGCCGATGATGTCGGCGGGCATCAGATCGGGGGTGAACTGCACCCGTGAGTATTGGAGCTCGAGGGCCTCGGCGAGCACCCGGACCAGCAACGTCTTCCCCAGCCCCGGTACCCCCTCCAGCAGGGAATGGTTTCGCGCCATCAGCGAAATCAGCACTCCCCGGACAATCTCTTTCTGACCGACGATCACCTTCGAGATCTCACGCTCGATCGCCTGGACCGTCTTGAGTTGGTGCTCCCATGAACTCACCGCAACCATGCCTTGCTCCCTCCGAAGATAGGCTCACGCAAGAAGCTTGCCACTCAAGCCCATCCTATCACACCTGGTCCGCTTGTGTCACTGCTTTCTGCCGACCTTGACCCTATGGGGACTGGCCGGTATAATGATAAAGGCGCCGACGTAGCTCAACTGGTAGAGCGGCGGTTTTGTAAACCGCGGGTTGCGGGTTCGAGTCCCACCGTCGGCTCCCGCGGCGGCTTGCAGCACGGCCTCGAGGTGAGCCTGCCACGCCCGGGCTCGGGCAGCCGGTTGAACCAACCGAGTTCCCGGCTGGCTATCCCGGGTGCGGTGGCAGGCATCATTCGTAACGTTGTTTCCGGAATCGTTGTTTTCGCAGTTTTCGCAGTTTTCGCAAGGAGGACTGGCGACCCGATGGCCAAGAAGCGGTTTGAGCGGACAAAGCCCCACGTGAATATCGGCACGATTGGGCATATCGACCACGGCAAGACCACGTTGACGGCCGCGATCACCAAGGTGCTCGCCCTCAAGGGCGAGGCCGAGTTCCGGCCGTTCGACTCCATCGATAATGCCCCCGAGGAGAAGGCCCGCGGCATCACCATCGCCATCGCCCACGTCGAGTACGAGACCGACAAGCGGCACTACGCCCACGTCGACTGTCCCGGCCACGCCGACTACATCAAGAACATGATCACCGGGGCCGCCCAGATGGACGG
>JACPQP010000365.1 GCA_016190465.1 Chloroflexota bacterium | reverse complement strand
GCCGGGGGGCATGTGCGCTAACTTAGGGCCTCGCACGGCGGCACCGGGGGCCGACCTCACCCCTTGCCCGCCGTTCCTGAGTGGATCGTTCCTGATGGGGGCGGGCGCGGAGAGGGGGAGCCGCCATCCCCCTCCCCGACGCGGGGAGGGGGGAAGAGGGGAGAGGTCCGCGCCCTCGCCCCCAGGTGACCATGAGTTAGCGCCTATGGGGCCAGGGGGTGAGGTCCGGCCCGGGGGTGAGGTCGTCGCCCCCTCGCCACTCACTGGCCGTCCAGTTGGCCGGCCGTCGCGACGGTCTCGAGGGCCGGCGTCTCGTCGCGCTGCGGGCGGCCGACGCAGTGGTAGACGAACCCGAGCTCGCGCATGCGCTCTGGCTCGTACATGTTTCGACCGTCGACGACGACCGGACGGAGCATCAGACCGCGCAGGCGCGGGAGGTCGAGCTGCTTGAACTCGTTCCACTCCGTGCAGATGACGACCGCGTCGGCGCCGGTTGCCGCCTCGTAGGGGTTGGCCGCCAGATAGACCTCGTGGAGCAGCCGGGCCGCGACTGGCATTGCGGCCGGGTCGTAGGCGCGAACCCGCGCCCCTTCGCGCTGCAACTGGTGGATCACCGTGAGCGAGGGGGCGTCGCGCATATCGTCGGTGTTGGGCTTGAACGAGAGCCCCAGCACGCCGATCTCCATCCGGTCCAGGCTACCGCCGAGCGCGCCGCGCAGCTTCTGGATGAGCCGATGGCGCTGGTCGCGGTTGATCTCCATGACCGCTCGGAGAAGCTGCGGGTGACAGCCATGCGTCGCGGCCATAAACTCCAGCGCTCGAACGTCCTTGCCGAAGCAGGAACCGCCCCAGCCCAGGCCGGCGTCGAGGTAGTGTGGCCCGATGCGGCGATCGTGGCCCATTCCGCGCGCGACCATCTTGACGTCCGCGCCCAACGGCTCGCAGATCGTCGCGATCTCGTTCATAAACGAGATCTTGGTTGCCAGGAAGGAGTTCGAGGCGTACTTGATCATCTCGGCGGTGCGGATGTCCGTGATCACCATCGGCGTCTTGAGCGGCGCATACAGCTCGGCCACGCGCCGGGCGGCCTCGGGGTCCGCGGAGCCGAGCACGATGCGATCCGGGGCGAGGAAGTCGTGCACGGCCGAGCCCTCGCGTAAGAACTCGGGATTGGAGACGACGGCAAAGGGGATCGGCTCGGGTTGAGAGCGCTGGACGATGGTGGTCACCCAGTCGCCGGCCCCGATCGGCACGGTGCTCTTATTGATCAGGATGAGCGGGCGATGGACCAGCACGGCGATGCGCTCGGCGGCCGCTCGAACGTGGCGCAGATCGGCCTCGCCGTCGACGCCCGAGGGGGTCCCCACGGCGATGAAGACGAACTCGGCCCGAGCGAGCGCCTCGGCGTAGTCAGTCGTGAATCGGAGCCGCCCGGCCTGCGCGTTCCGCTGCAACAGCTCTTCCAAGCCGGGCTCGAAGATCGGCAGGTGGCCCCCCCGGAGCTTGTCGATCTTCGCCTCGTCGACATCGAGGCAGATCACGTCGTTACCAAGATCGGCGAAGCACGTGCCGGTCACCAGCCCGACGTAGCCGACGCCGATCACACAGATTTCGGCCATGCCGCCCTCAACTCAAACTGAAGCCAGGGCAAGACCCTTTGGGGTGTCCCCAAAACCATCAAGTACTCTCTGATAGCTACTCAGATGGCGGCGGGCCTGAACGACCAGCCGGTGACCGGCTGGCCGGCGACCACCGGCCGGTGGCGTCGCGCGAGCTCGCGCGCCTGCTCGTAGCTGTTGGTGACCAGCTCCCGCTCGTCGAAGCTCCAGTTGGGTCGCTCGGTGTAATCGAGGTGGTGGATGACGTTGTCCGGCTGGACGATCCCGGGCCGTCCGACCAGCGGGAAGATGCTGTTGAGGAAGGCGATCTCCCAGACCCGGGGGCCGCGGGCCACCCGATCAAGGACGTCGGACGTGTGGCGATAGTAGTCGAGAAGGATAGGGCGCAGCGGCGAGGTCTGCACGAAGATGGCGCCCGGGCTGTAGCGCGGTCCGCCATGCGGCAGCATCGACCGCAAGGGGGAGTTGCGACAGACCGGGGCGACGAAGCCCGCCTCCGGATGCTCGCTCAGCGCGGCGGCCATCCAGGCCAGGGACTGCGGCGGCAGCACCAGATCGTCGTCCATGAAGCAGAGGTGTGCGCCGTCGAGGGCATCCAGCAGGCGGAGCCGGCCTTCGCTAAAGGAGCGCGAGCGCTCGCGCAGGTACTCGTAGCCGCAACTGATCCCTCGCTCGAACGCGAGGCGGAGGGCGAAAGCGACGTCCTGGCGCCGGATGACCGGCTGGTCCGCGGTGTCGACGATGTGGATCCGCAGGTGCACGTTCTCCTGGAGCAAGAGGCTGGTCATTACCATACCCAGGCTCGCCTTGCCAGCGGTGAGAAGGCCCACCTCGAGCGTGGGCAGCTTCCCGGTCCCCGTCGACGAGATCCTTTCGGTCGACAGGTGCAAGGCGGTCGCGGAAGGGGAATGATGCCCCGTTGTCTGAGCCTGTTCTCGATGCGAAGTCAACCGGTCATTCCCTTGTCAGTAGATTGAGCGAGCGTCCTGGCCCGCGGGCGGCGCTCTTAGCGCTGGTTCCCTGAACGCCCCGAAGTCTATCACTCATCCTTCCGGGTCGCAATAGCAGCAAGCTCGCAGCCATTAACTCCTAACGCACATCGGGAACCACCACCCACCGATGCTCGGCCAGCGAGGCCTCGGAGGCGGCGATCAGTCGCTGGCAGCGCAGCCCCTCGTCGAACGTGGGAAAGTCGTCGAGGCCGAGAAGCGCGTCGACGATCCGCCCGAAGTGGAATCCGGGGAACTGGGCATAGCTCACGACCAGGTCATCGGGCGGGGGAACGATCTTCCAGTCCCCCTCCGGACTGCCCACCCCCGGTCGGGCCAGCGAGATCGTGGCGACGTCCGTCTCGAACTGAAGGGTGAGGCTCCCCCGGTCGCCTCGCCAGGTGGCAGTGATGGCGTTGCGATGGCCCGGCGTGACCCGACTGCACTGGAGTACGCCCAGGGCACTCTCGCGTAGTCGGACCATCGCCTGCCAGACCGGTGCCCCCGGGTCGCTGGCGCGGACGGTGATGACATCGGCGTGTCCCTCCTGGCAGCACACCTCCACCACTGGTCCCGCTCCTGCGGCCTCGGCCCACCACTCGATGGTGTCGAAGAGGTGGCTCCCCACGTCGAGGAGCGCGGCCGCGGGCGAGCCCCAGCCGAGTAGTAGTCGCGATTGCCAGAACGACACGTCGAAGCTGAGAAGACGGCCGATCGCTCCGTCGGCAAGTAACCGGGCGACGTGGCGGTGCGGCGTCACCGAGCGGTAGGTGAAGTTGACGAGGCCGAGCCGACCCGTCTCCCTGGCAGCGCCGGCCATCGCCACTGCCTCAGCCAGGGTCGTGGCCAGCGGCTTCTCGCAGACGACGTCCTTCCCGGCGGCGAGCGCCGCCATTGCCAGGGGATAGTGCGTCTCGTCGGGTGTGTTCAGGAACACCGCGTCGATCGGCGCCGTCGCGAGCATGGCCTGGTAGTCGTCGTAGGCCCGAGCGTCTCCGATCTCGCTGGCCACCTGCTCGGCCTTCGCCCGATCCCGGCTGCACACCGCGGTCACCTCCCCGTGCGGAGCCTGGGAGAAGCCGGGCAGGATCACGCGTCGGGCGCGTGGGTTGATCCCGACCAGCCCGATTCGACAGCGCCGGGCGCTCTGGTCAGCCATCTGGTCTTCCTCCCATAGCGAAAAGCGGTCAGCGATCAGTGTTCATCTGTGGTTACCGTTCGTCCCGGCCCCGTTGCCGCACGCTGATTGCTGACCGCTACCTGGGGCGAACCGATGCGCGGCAGGCTCAACTGTACTGGTTCTGGATCTCGTTGGCAAGTTGGCGAATGACCTGGGGAGAGCGCAGATCTGTCGGTGAGTTTTCGCGCGGCAAGAAGCGTCGGAGGCCTGGGCTCAAGCATAGTTCGGGGTGAGCCGAACGACGAGGGTTAGCGCAACGACGAGGGAAGGATGTTAAGCTGCTCGCGATACTTCGCCACGGTGCGCCGCGCCAGGGGGATGTGCCGTCGCCCAAGCTCGTCGGCGATCTCCTGGTCGGTCAGCGGTCGCTTCTCGTTGGCAATCAACTCTTTGATCACGTCCATCACGCTGAGCGAGGCCGTGAAGAAGTCGCTGAACGGGATGACCTTCTTGTTGGGGAGCATCACAAACTTGCTTGCCGTCGCCCGGCTCACCGTCGACTCGTGCATGCCCAGCGCCAGAGCGACCGCAGCCCGAGTAAGTGCCCGCAGGTGGCGAATGCCCTGGAGCAGGAAATCGCTCTGCACCGAGGCGATGTACTCGGTGATCTTCTGCAGCGTTTGGCGACGCTGATTGATGTTGGCGATGAAGAGCTTCGCGCGGGAGACATACTGCTTGATGTGGCGCTTCTCATCGTCCGAGAAGCGGTCTGGCTCCCGCTCCAGGTTCGCGGCAAGCTGGTTGTAGAGTGGCGTCACCCGCAGGGTGAAACGCTTGGACTCGATGACCTCGATCTCGAAGCCGGTCTGCCCACAATTGATCACCACGTCGGGGAGAACGTAAGTCGAGCGGGAATCGCTGACGCCAGGCTCGCGGATGGTGTCGCCCTGCGAAGGGAACGGGTTCAGCCGGTGACGGATGAAATCGCTGGCCGTCTCCACCTCGGCGTGCGTAATCCCCAGGTGGGAGGCGATCCGCGAGTACTTGTGCTCGGCCAACTCGGGGAGGTGGTGCGTGATGATCTCGCGAGCGTATGGGCAGACAATGCCCTCGCTCTCCAGGTAATCGAGCTGGAGCAGCAGACACTCGCGCAGGTCACGGGCGCCGACCCCCACGGGCTCGAGCGACTGGAGCGCGGTGAGCACGATCTCGACGCGCTCGGCCGGGACGCCGAAGCGGTCGATGACCTCCTCAGTCGAGCACTGGAGATACCCCGACTCGTCGAGGTTACCCACCAGGAACTGGGCGATCGGCATGTCCTCCGCCGGAAGCATTGTCTGGAGCTCGTTTAACAAGCGCTCGGCCAGGGTGAGTTGAGCGGCCACCTGGGTCAGCGGATCAAAGTCGTCCTCGATCGCGGCGGCGAGACGCATCTCGGGGACGTAATCATCCCCACCATCATCGCCGTCCATACTCGTCAACGGCAGCTTCTGCTGGCTCAGACAGTTCGGGCAGATACTGCCCTCCAGCACCGTGCCGCACGCCGAGCAGGTTGGCTGCTCAACCAGCTCGATCGCCGGATTCTCGGAGAGCTCTTCGGCGATCGCCTGCTGCAACTCCATCGACGAGAGTTCGAGGATGTAGCTCGCCTGCACCAGTCGGGGCGAGACCTTCATCCCCATCTGGACGCCCATGTCCTGAGTCAGATCCACGATTGGCACTCCTCCAGCCGACCTCATCGTCGGACAGACACCGGGTTCCCTCGCGGTAGCTGCCTGGCGAGATGGACGGTCGAACCCGCCTTCAAGTGGCGCTGGTGCAGGCAGGCAACACCAGGACGAACGCGTGGCCCCGGTTGTCCACGACATCCTCCAGCCGAAGCTCGCCGCCAAGTGACTGGGCGATCAGCGCGGCCACGAGAAACGTGAGACCGCTCCCCAGCGACACCGGCTCGCCGCGCTCTTCGAACGGACTGCCAGAGCCCGTCGCTTGCTCCCAGATGGTGACGTCGACTCCGGTGTCTTCCACCTCGACCCGGAGCAGGACGGTGTTCCCCTCGGCTTCCGCGGACACACTGACCCGGTCGGCCGGGCCGGCATACTTCAGCGTACCACACAATAAGTTTACCATAAGTCGAGTGAGGGCGGGCAGATCACTCACCATCGTGATCTCGGGGCTACGAACCGTGTCGATGCGCTCACGCTCGTCAAGCCTGAACTGGCGCAGAACCTCACCCAGGAGCGCGCGGAGGCGAATCGGTTGGCTCAGGGCAGCGCGCTCCCCTGCCTCGAGCATGAGCGCGAGCAGCACGTCCTGGATGATCCGAATGGCCCGGTCGGTTTGCTCGTCGATGATGCGGCCGTAGTCACGAGCTGTGTCCAGACACTCAGCGTTGCCACGCTTGAGGAGCTGCGCATAGCCTTTGACCGTCGTCAGCGGGGTCTGGGCGTCGTGGACGAGCATGGCATAGAGACGCCATGCCGCAACCGCCTGAGTGTGCAACTCCGATCACCGTCCCGGGATCACTCCCGCGTCAGCGCGGGGACGACGTACTACTACCGGTAAGGCTATTGCAAGGACCGTGCCAGCGGTGGATGGGATCACCTGGCACACCACAAACACACGAAGAGCACGAAGCGGGTCGAGTTTCTCACCAACGACGCCGCGCGCGCTCATCGCCAGGAGGGGCAGATCGTGCATACATCGCCCGGAAGTTGAGCAGGTGCAGCAGCAGAAATGCGGCGACCCCGTATCCGATCGTCTGGGCACGATCAAAGCCCAGCCAGAGGTAGCCGGCGAGCGCCAGCGTGAACGACGTCAGCGCGTACACAATCGAGCGAAAGTGGCGTTGGCGATCGATGATGGTCTGGTGGCCCTGCATATCCTCTCCACGGTAGCCATCGGCAATCAGCGATCAGCCATCAGCAGCGACGGCTGCGCCGTGACGCCCGGGACCCGGCTGATCGCTGAAAGCTGATTGCTGACCGCTATTTGGCTGACTGCTGATCGCTTTTCGCTGCGTATCCTAGAGGATTGCGGCCGGTGAGGCAAGAGGGAAGATCTCGGCAATCGGCGCTAGCGTGCCGGCACGGTTGGCTCCTCGCGGCGCAGCACGGCGGCGAGGCCCAGGCCGGTGAGGAAACCACCAACGTGGGCCCAGTAGGCGATGCCGCCGGCCTCGCCGGCGCCAAGCTCGGCGAGACCGCTGAACACCTGGATGACGAACCAGAAGCCGATGAGGAAGAGAGCCGAGAGCCGAGTGATGGTGATGAAGGGGATCAGCACGATCAGGGTGCGGATCTGGGCCTGGGGAAAGTAGAGCAGATAGGCCGCCAGCACTCCGGCAATGGCGCCGCTGGCGCCGACGCTGGGGACTGCTGAGCCCGGCGCGGTTAGGACGTGGATGATGGCCGCGCCCCAACCGGACAGAAAATAGAGCAAGAGATAGCGCAGGTGACCGAGCGCCGACTCGACGTTGTCCCCAAAGACCCACAGAAAAACCATGTTGCCGAGGATGTGGAGAAGCCCGCCGTGGAGAAACATCGAGGTCACGAACGTCACCCAGACCAGCGGTCCGTCTCCGGCACCGCCACTGCCGGTCACCTCGCCCGGCGTCATCCCGTAGGTCTCGATGATCGCGGCGCGGGCCTCTGGTCCGACGGCGACCTCGAACAGGAATACCGCGACGTTGGTCGCCAGCAGCGCCAACGTCACGATGGGGAAACGCGGTTGGGGCGGGGGCCGGTCACTGAGCGGAATCATCCCGTTAGAGACCTTCCACGTCAAGTTCCTCGCGCACGTCGCGCACGCCACGGACGCGCCAGGTAACCTCCTCCGCCAACTCGGTATCTTCCACCGATCCGACCCGGCCCCGCAGATGCACGACCCCCTGTCGAACGAAGACGATGATCGGCAGATCCGTCGTCCCCGCGTCCTCGCGCAGCGCCAGGAGCACATCCTCGGCGATCTCTTCGTCACCGCGCTGGAGCTCGGCCGGGTGATCTTCCGGCTCGATGGGGGCGTCGGTGGCCGTTTGGGCAAATCCACCGAGCACCGCGATGCCCTCTTCCTCCCGCGGGACAACCGCGATAACCGGATCGGTTGGTGGGAAATAGGGCTCGGCCTCACTGGCGGCTTCCTGCTCATCGGTCGTGCCGATCCGCAGGTTGAGGTCGGGCTCGGTGCCGGAAATCGTTTCGAGCCCGAGCAGCTCACGGTCGGCCTCAGTCAGCGGCTCGAGCGTGGTCGCGCTGGGCCAGCGGCTCGCCGTCGCTGGATCGACCGTGAGGTCTACCAGGACCCCGTGCACGCCCGGGACGCGCTCGGCACGCTCGACTGCCTCATCACGCGCATCCTGGGTCGGCACGGTGCCCACCAGGTGGACAACGCCCCGCTGGACGCGGAGCTGAAGTCCGGTCAACTCAAGCGGACCTAGCT
>JACPQP010000364.1 GCA_016190465.1 Chloroflexota bacterium | reverse complement strand
CTGGACCCGCTACTGGAGGAGCGTGGATGACCGATCAACTCCACCAGCGTCTCCTTGGGCACACTGACGATCAACTGCCCTGAGGAACCGCTGACCGCCGGCACCGCCTCGGTCTCCTGACGCATCGCCGGGACGAAGCAGAGATCGACGTTGACCGCCTGGTTGGGCAACTCGGCGTGGCGGACGCCGACTACCCTCTTGGGACCTGGGCCACCTGGCGCCAGAGGCCGTCGCGATGAGCCCGGCCTGGGTGAGCCCGCCAGAGCAGCTCCCCCGCGGCGTGGTATACTGGAATCGCCCCCCAAAAACAACGCCGGAGCGACCGCAGCTCCCCCCGCGGCGTGGTATACTGACTCCGGTGGGCGTCATCCGCGTTCATCGGTGTTCATCGGCGGTTTCTTTCGTCCTACCGGTCACGAAAGGGGGGAGCGAGCATGACGGCGCACGAACAGGTTCGCCTGACGAGCCTGAGCCACGGGGCCGGCTGAGCCTGCAAGCTCGGTCCTTCGGACCTGGCGCAGGTGCTGCGTCAACTGCCGCCAATTGTCGATCCCAACGTCCTGATCGGCATGCAGACCCACGACGACGCCGCCGTCTACCGGCTTGGCGGAGATCAGGCGCTTGTCGCCACGGTCGATTTCTTCACGCCGATCGTCGATGACCCCTACGCGTTCGGACTGATCGCGGCCGCCAACGCGCTGAGCGACATCTACGCGATGGGGGCACGCCCGCTCTTCGCGCTCAACCTCGCCGGCTTCCCACGCGACATGCTGCCGATGGATACGTTGACCCAGATCCTTCGCGGTGGCTCGGATAAGGCCCGGGAGGCCGGCATCGCGATCGTCGGCGGGCACACCATCGACGACCCCGAGCCGAAGTACGGGCTGGCCGTCGTCGGGCTCGTCCATCCCGAGCAGGCGATCGCCAACGTCGGCGCGCGGCCCGGCGACCGGCTGTACCTGACCAAGCCGCTCGGAACCGGCATCATCGCGACCGGTATCAAGCGTGGCCTGGTCCCCCCCGAATGGATCGAGCGCGCCATCGGGGTGATGGCGATGCTCAATCGGGGTGCGAGCGAGGCGATGGTGCGGGCGGGCGTTCGGGCGGCAACCGACGTCACCGGATTCGGGCTGCTCGGACACCTCCTCGAGATGACCGAGGGGAGCGGCGTTGGGGCGCGCCTGGCCCTCGATCGGGTGCCGGTGCTCGACCTCGCGTGGGATCTGGCCCGGCAGGGTGTCGTTCCCGGTGGCACGCGCCGGAACCTGGCCTACGTCCGCGACCACGTCCAGTTTGCCCCGGGCGTGGACGAAGCCGCCCAGTTGGTCCTCGCGGATGCGCAAACGTCGGGTGGCCTGCTCATCGCCGTGGCCCCCGATCGGGCGACGATGCTCGAGGAGGCCTTGCGCCGGGCCGGCACGCTCGCGGCCGCCTGCATCGGCACGGCGACCGACGAGCCCGGCATCGTCGTGTCGCGCAGTGAAACGCCATAGCGCCAACCAGGCCGCAGTATGCCCAACAGCATATTGCATTTGGCGGTGACATGGAGTATACTCGGCCCGGTGGTAAGGTGCTTGGTCCACTGGCTGTCGGGCAGGTGTCCGGCGCGTCACCGTACTCAGACCCGAGGCAACCCTTCGCACGTACAGCTCGCCACGGCCGGCCTGCCAACTACTGGACAAAGGAGGTCACCAGTGAGCTATACGGACAAGGTGCTCCGGTGCCGTGAGTGCGGATCCGAGTTCGTCTTCACCAGCGGTGAGCAAGAGTTCTACGCGAGCCGCGGCCTGATGAACGAGCCCGGACGTTGCCCAACCTGCCGGGCGGCACGCCGGCAGCGGCTGGCCGCGTCGGAGGGCGCCCAACCAGCACCCGAGCGGTCGGATCGGCCGCGGCGGGAGATGCACCCGGCCGTTTGCGCCGAGTGCGGGGCCCAGACAACGGTGCCATTCATCCCGCGCAACGACAAGCCCGTCTACTGTAGCACCTGCTACGATCGCGTGCGCGCGCAGCGCTGAGATTGCCGCGCACTGGGTCAGACAGCGCGCTCCCGGCTGGGGAGCGCCGCGGCGAACTCGGGGACAGACAGGCAAGGGTCGAACGCAGAGTCCGTTCGGCCCTTCATTGTGCCCCGGGATCGGCGGACCGGATCACGCTCCGCCCTGCTCGCGTTCGCTCTCGTAGTCATCGGCCAGCCGTCCGCCGACGTACATCTTCTCGACCCTCGATCAAGCCGGGCATCACGAACTTCCCGGAGGCATCGACGATGCGGGCGGCTGGCGGCGCCGGCACCTCTCGCGGTGGGCCGATGGCCACGATCTTTCCTCCGTCCACCAGGACGGTGCCAGTGGCGATCTCGCCACGGGTGATGGTGAGGATACGTCCGCCGGTGATCGCGAGCATGGTAACCTCGTACGTAGCCAGAAGGAATCAGCTGATGACTGATCACTGATGACTGACGACTACTCGGGCTCGGAAGAACGATATCGGGTGGGATCGATGGCCCGGTCTCCGTCGTGTCCACGCGAAGCAGTGAAGGTGCTTCTGGTCGCCGATCACCCGGAGCGATCGCTTGAGGAGGCCTTTGACCCGGAGCGGTGGCGCGCGCAAGGCATCGACCTGATCATCTCCTGTGGGGACCTGCCGGCCGCGTACCTCTCGGGGCTCGTCAGCCGGTTGAACGTCCCACTCTTCTATGTGCGGGGCAACCACGATTCGGCCTATCACCGCGACCCACCGGACGGCTGCGACGACATCGGCGGGAAGCTGCTCCGCTTCCGTGGCTGGCGATTCGTGGGGATCGACGGGATGAACCGGGACGGGAGCAACCTGCTCATCCACGACGAGCAGTGGGCGGCCTGGCGCGCCCTCAGGCTCAGGCCCCAGCTCTGGCGGGCCGGTGGCCTGGACGTGCTGGTCACCCACTCGCCGCCGGCCGTTTGCGAGCTGGCCTACCGGCATTGTCCGACACCGACCGGCGCCGGGCGGATCTGCCGGTTCGATGACGGACGCCTCTGCGTTGACGCCGACGACCGGTCCCACTGGGGCTATCTCGCCTTCCGGGAGTTCATCGAGCGATACCACCCGCGATTTGCCCTCCACGGCCACAGCCATCTCACCTACGCCCGGATCCCCCGCGAACAACGCGTCGGCCCGACGCGTGTCGTCAACGCCTTCGGCTACCACGTCGTCGAGCTGGTGCCGGACGAGGGGCCGGTGACGCCCAACCTGCCGGGGCAACGGGGCGGGGAGAGCCCCGGGTCGGGCAAGTAGGGTTCGGGTACTCCCGAGCTTGCACCGTACCGCGGAATGCCTTACTATTGGGTAAGAAAGCCCATTCTTACGAGTCGAAGGGTTCCACGGTGGTCTGCACGAAGCTGACGAGCAAGGGACAAGTGACCATTCCGAAGAGCGTGCGGGAGCGCCTCGGCCTGCGGGCTGGTGACGAGATCGAGTTCGTTGAAGACGAGGCAGGTTTCCGCGTTCAGAAGCGAGTAGCAACTTCGCCTTTCGCCAAGTATCGTGGTTACCTTCGGGATCTGGCAGGGCGCAATCCCGACGAGCTAGTCGAGGAGATGAGGGGGCACTCTTCACCCATCACTTGAGCCAGGGAGGCGCTATGATCCGGGTGGGCATCGTCGGCTACGGCTTCGCGGGACGAGGGTTTCACGCCTATCTGATCAGCCGGGTGCCGCAGCTTCAG
>JACPQP010000363.1 GCA_016190465.1 Chloroflexota bacterium | reverse complement strand
GTAACTGGATGGGATGAAGCTACCTACACTAGAGAAGTCGTGGCTGTAGCCATGCGCACTCGACATTACCAGATTGCCCGGTGGGTTGTCGGCAGCGTCCGAAGAGACCTACTTCGTCCATACGAGCTCGCGACGAGGCCGGATGGCTTTGGGAACAATGATTTTCTCCTTCCTGTTGATCTGAGTGAAGGAGCTGCTCTTGATTGGACAAGAGAACATGTGTCTCGTTTTCGTGAACGTGTTTGCGCGGCACTCGACGCCACGAAGGTGGAGGCCTTGATTGTTTCGCGCTCAGGTAGAATGACGGAATCGCTCCTGTCTTCTGTACGCGATGCTCTTGTATGGTGTTCAGGGAAAGATATTCTTGCTGGGCTTGAACCGTGGCTACGATCTCAGGGCGAGCAGGGGGCTGGGGCTTTTCGAGCCAGGCTGCGTGATTGGGTGCGCCGTCATCCCGATGCCGCGTTGCGCTTCTTCCCTGAATGGCAGAGCCTGTTGATCGCCTTGCGGCGCTAGCGATGGCTTTCCGCAACTCCTGAAACGCGAGGGACGCCTGGAGGACTGAAGCGTGTCGATCGAGCGATACAGTCACCCGGACATGGCCCGGGTCTGGTCGAACGACAACAAGTACGCGAAGTGGCTGGCGGTGGAGATCGCCGTCTGCGAAGCCTGGGCGGAGATCGGGGGCATCCCGGGCGATGCGCTGCCGGCGATCCGGCAGGCGTCGCTCGATGTCAACCGGATGCGGCACTTCGAAGAGCGGACGAAGCACGACGTGACCGCGTTCCTTCGTGCGGTGGGCGAGACGGTCGGCGAGGCGGCCCGATTCATCCATCTGGGGCTGACCTCCTCGGACGTCGTCGACACCGGGCTCTCGCTCCAGATCAAGGAGGCCAGTGCGACCCTCGAAGCGGACCTGGCCGGCCTGCGCGCCGCGCTGGAGCGCCGGGCGCTGGAGCACAAGGATACGGTGATGGTCGGCCGGACGCACGGCGTCCACGCCGAACCGACGACGTTCGGGTTCAAGCTCGCCGTCTGGGTCGACGAGGCCCGGCGGCACCAGAGGCGACTGCGGGAGGCAGCCGAGCAGATAGCCTACGGCAAGATCTCGGGCGCCGTGGGGAACCATGCCAACGTGCCACCCGCGGTCGAGGAGATCACCTGCCGGCGGCTTGGCCTGCAACCGGCCCCGGTCTCGACGCAGGTGCTCCAGCGCGACCGACACGCCCACTATCTGACGACGCTGGCACTGATCGCCTCGTCGCTGGAGAAGTTCGCCACCGAGATCCGCGGCCTCCAGCGCACCGAGGTCCACGAGGTCGAGGAGCCTTTCGGCACCCAGCAGACCGGCTCGTCGGCGATGCCTCACAAGCGCAACCCCGAGCTCGCCGAGCGAATTTGCGGTCTGGCGCGGGTGGTTCGCGGCAACGCGATCACCGCGATGGAGGCGATCCCGCTCTGGCACGAGCGCGACATCTCCAACTCGTCGGCCGAGCGGTTGATCTTCCCCGAGTCGTGCCTTCTGGTCGACTACTGTCTGCGCCTGATGACGCGCCTCGTCGCCGAGCTGCGCGTCTTCCCCGACCGAATGCGGCGCAACCTCGAGAGCAGCTACGGCCTGGTGTATTCACAGCGCGTGCTGCTCGCCCTGATCGAGAAGGGGCTGAGTCGCGACGACGCCTACAAGCTGGTGCAGCGCAACGCGATGCGCGCCTGGGACACCGAGCAGCCACTGTTGAGCCTGCTCCAGGCAGACCAGGAGGTCACGCGGCACCTCGCCGCCGAGGAGCTTGCCGGTCTGTTCGACATCGGCTACTATCTCAAGCACATCGACACTGCGTTCGCCCGGCTGGGGCTACTTGAGGCGCCTCAGACGAGTTCTCAGTCATCAGTTGTCAGTAGCTCCGAACCCCGCAGCTACCGACAACTGAAAACTCGCAACTGACAACGGAGGTGTTTGCCGGTGTCTCAACTTCTTGCCGCCTCCAACCTGCCCGGTGTGCCTCTGCTGTTCCGGGGCAAGGTGCGCGACGTCTACGACCTTGGCGATCAGTTGCTGCTGGTGGCGACCGACCGCCTCTCGGCGTTCGACGTGGTGTTGCCGACCCCGATCCCCGCGAAGGGCGCCGTCTTGACCCAACTTAGCGCGTTCTGGTTCGCGCAGACCGCCCGGCTCGTCCCGAATCACCTTATCTCCACGGAGGTGGCTGATTTTCCGGCCTCGCTACGACCATTTGCCGATCAGCTTCGTGGTCGCTCGATGCTGGTGCGCCGGGCGCAGCGCGTCGACGTCGAATGCGTGGTGCGGGGCTATCTGGCGGGCTCGGCGTGGTCGGAGTATCGCCGATCGGGCACCGTCTGTGGCGAGCCGTTGCCGCCCGGCCTCCGCGAAAGCGAGCAGCTCCCCGAGCCGATCTTCACACCGGCGACGAAGGCGGCGACCGGGCACGATGAGAACATCAGCTTTGCTCGCCTGCGTGAGATGGTGGGCGCCGATCTGGCCGAGCGGCTCCGTGACGTGAGTCTGGAGATCTATCGCTTCGCTCACGCGTACGCTCGTGAGCGGGGGATCATCCTGGCTGATACCAAGATGGAGTTCGGGCTGATCGCCGGCACGCCCAGCCTGATCGACGAACTGGTGACGCCAGATTCGTCTCGTTTCTGGCCGGCCGACCGGTACGTCGTCGGCCGTTCGCAACCGAGCTTCGACAAACAGTTCGTCCGCGACTGGCTCGAGGCGTCTGGCTGGAACAAAGAGCCGCCCGCGCCGGAGCTCCCCGCCGACGTCGTCGACTGCACGACCGCGAAGTACCGCGAGGCATATGAGCGATTGACCGGGCGAGCGGTGCTGGGCGACTGAAGTCGCCAGCTACCTTTACGAAGTCGGCCTGCGCCGACTCTGTCCCGACCGATAGCCCGCGCAGGCGGGCTTCGTCGTGGTAGCTCGCGGCTTCAGCCGCCGAGCACCCCACCCCCGCCGATACCTACCCCTGTGAACCTTGAGGGGGAGGGGTTGGGGTGAGGGTGTGACGCCTCTTCACACACTTTCTTACACTCTCAAGTGTACGGCCAGAGGCCCGAGCGAGGCTCAAACGATGCTCAGGTGGATGTAAGAGCCTGGTAAGAGTTGGTGATCGAGGCTGGCAACCGGACGATGAAGGTGGTGCCTTTCCCGGCCTCGCTCACGACGTCGATGCGGCCATTATGTTCAGTCACGATCCACCTGGCGATGGCCAGGCCAAGGCCAGTTCCCCCGGCCGAGCGGGCCCGGTCGGCGCGATAGAACCGTTCGAACACGTGTGGCAGGTCCTCGGCGCTGATGCCGATGCCGGTGTCGGCGACCTCCAGAACTGCCGTCCCCTCGTCGGCGACGAGCGAAACGGTCACACTGCCCCCGGCGGGCGTGTACTTCACGGCGTTGTCGACCAGGATCACGGCGAGCTGGCGTAGCGTATCGGCGTCGCCGATGACGGTGGCGTCGCCCAGCTCGCCGGCCTGAACCAGGACGCCGTCGCGCCAGAATCGCGCCTGACGGATGACCTCGGCGACGATCCCGCGCAGCCCGACCGGATGCCGGGCAAGGTGCAGGCCAGCATCGGCCCGGGCCAGCGTCAGCAGGTCCTGAACGAGGCGCGAGAGGCGCTCCGACTCGCCGACGATCTGGGCGATGGCGTCATCTCGATCTGCGGGTGTCATGTGGGGCACCTGCTGGAGGAGGCTGGCGTTCCCACGGATCGTCGTCAGGGGGGTCCGGAGTTCGTGCGAGGCGTCGGCGACGAATCGCCGCTGCGACGCCAGCGCGGCCTCCAGCCCGGCGTAGGCGTCCTGGAGCCGCTCGAGCATGCGGTTGAACGTCGTCGCCAGCCGTCCCAGCTCATCCCGTGGCCCGCGGTAGTCGACCCGCCGGCTGAAGTCCCGGGCCTCGCCGATCTCCTCGGCCGTCCGGGCGAACCGCTCGAGCGGCCGGAGCGCCGTGCGGGCCAGGGCGCTGCCGATGAGCGCGGAGCAGACGACGCTCGCCAGCCCACCGAAGATCGTCACCGCCCGCAAGCGGATCAGCGACTGCCGATACGTCTGGAGCGAGCGGGCGACCTGAAGCATCCCGATGCTCCGCCCGGCGACGACGATCGGCGCGTCGAACAGGCGGATGGCGGTGTCGCCGACCTGCGTCGTCTGGTACAGGGCGTGGCCATCCCGGGTGGCGGCGAGCGCCTCCGGGGTGATGGGGAGGTCCTGCTGGGCGAGGTTGGCCGACGCGGCGATCACTTCGCCGTCCAGCGTGACGAGTTGCACGAAGGTGTCGCCGGTGGCGAAGACGTCGGGGTTGGGGAGCTCGAGCCGGACGCGGCCGCCCCGGGCGATGAACGTGTCGAGCCGGATCGAGCGGTTCAGCTCCAGCGCCCGGTCGTTGAGCGTCTTGTCGATCTCGTCGGCGAGGTTCTGGGCGAGCGACGTGTAGAGGAAGCCCGCGAAGATCCAGAGCGTCACGGCGAGGGTCAGGCTGTACCACAGGGTCAGGCGGAGCCGCAGCGAGAGAGTGGGCCAGCGCAGGGGCCAGATCGTCAACAGCCTACTCCCGCCTACTCCCGAAGCACGTAGCCGACGCCCCGGACGGTGTGGATCAACCGGGGCTCGCCGCTCGCTTCCAGCTTCTGACGCAGGTAGCCGATGTAGACCTCGAGCACGTGCGTCTCGGCGTCGGCGTCGAAGCCCCAGACGCGGTCGAGGAGCAAGTCGCGGGTCAGCACCTGGCGCGGGTGTCGCATCAAGAGCTTCAACAGCTCGAACTCGCGGACGGTCAGCTCGACGAGCCGATCTCCCCGGCGGACCTCGCGCGTCGTGGTGTCGAGCGTCAGATCGGCAAACCGGAAGACCGGGGCGGTGTCCGGCTCGCGCCGGCGGAGGAGCGCGCGGATCCGGGCGGTCAGCTCCTCCAGTGCAAACGGCTTGACCAGGTAGTCGTCGGCGCCGGCGTCCAACCCGCGGACGCGGTCGGAGACCTCATCCCGGGCCGTGAGCATCAAGACCGGCGTGTTGCCGCCGGCCCGCAGACGGCGCGTGACCTCGAGGCCGTCGATCTCCGGCATCATCACGTCGAGGACGACGACGTCGGGGCTATCCTCGAGCGCGCGCTTCAGGCCCGTCTTGCCATCTCTCGCCACCAGCACCTCGTAGCCAGCGTACGAGAGCGCGCGCCGCAAGAAGCTGGTGATGTTGGCGTCGTCGTCGATCACGAGAACTCTCTGGCGCATGCGCGTCGCGCTCCTCTGGCAAGATCATATCCATTATACCCAGTTCGCGGTCGCGGGGTCAGCAATCTTGATTCGGAGCAGAAGAAGCCCGAAAAACCTTGCGGCCGCCCGCAAACCAGCATACGATTCATGTAGCACCAATTTCTTCTCTCGCGGCGCATTCTATCCGATGTGCCGGCGGGTCATCGTGCGATCACGGGTGTCTCCCAAGCTGGGGCAAGTTTCTTCCATCTATCTTCTAATTTCTAAGGAGGGTCGTCGTGTCGCTGCGTGAATTCGTCGTGTCAAACCACTTGCTCGGCAAGCCGGATGAGCTGCGTGCCCGGCTCGGTGAGGAGGGGTATCTGTTCTTCCGTGGGTTGGTGCCCCAGGACGACGTTCTGCAAGTGCGTCGTGCCATCCTCGAATGCTGCCGGGAGGCCGGCTGGCTCATCGAAGGGTCGGACTTGCTGGAAGGCCGGGCCGACGTGGCGAAGACCTGCGTCGACCTCGATCCGGCTTATGTCCAGGTGTACCAGAGGGTCCTTCGTCTCGAGGTATTCCACACGCTGGCGCACCACCCGGCGGTTCTGGGCGTGATCAGCGCCGTGCTGGGCGAGCCGGCGGTGCCACACCCCCTCAAGATTGCTCGGCTGATGTTTCCGCAGAATGTCGCGTACACCACGCCAGCGCACCAGGACTTCGTCTTCATCCAGGGAACCCCTGAGACTTACACCTGCTGGATGCCTCTCGGCAACTGCCCCCCGGCGCTCGGCGGGCTCAAAGTCAACCCCGCAACCCATCGGAGCGGCCTCTACAAGGAGTATCACATCCGAACGGGGCCGGGCGGCATGGGTATCGACGAGGAAGCGCTGCCCGATAGGTGGCTCTCTACCGACTATCAGCCGGGAGACGCGCTCATCTTCCACAGCTTTCTCGTGCATCAGGCGCTGCCGAACCTGACGGCAGATCGTCTGCGACTCTCGGTGGACTACCGGTACCAGGCCGCGTCGCAGCCAATCTCCGAGATCTCGGTGAAGCCGCACGGGAGCCTGCTCACCTGGGAGGAGGTCTACCGCGACTGGAAGTCGATGGACCTCCAGTACTACTGGCAGAAGCTCAACCTGACGGTTGCCTCCCACAGCCGGGAATTCGTCCAGACCCGCAACGACGAGGCTTTCGAGCTGGCTCGCCAGGGGAATCCAATCGCCCGTCGCGTGCTCTTGGGCATCGCCGAGCGAGACACCGACCCGGCCCGGCGCGAGCAGGCTCGCGAGGCGCTCGCCGCGCTGGATCGGGTCCTCGCCGTGGGCGCCCCGAGTACGGGCTGAGCACGCGCTGCCGACTACACCCGGGGTCCGACCCTTCTCCCCTTCTCCCCTCCCCGCCGATACCGCCCCCTGCGAGGGGGGCGGCGCCTCTTCCCGCTCCTCTCCCCTCACGCCCTGGCTATCTTCCCCAGCAGCGCCACGGTCCGGTCCTTGCTAGCGCGCGGGTCCGGGCCGACGGGCAGTGGTGAGACGATCACCTCGTCGGCGCCCGCGTCCAGGAACGAGCGAATGCCCCGCGCGGTTGCCTCCTCATCGCCGTGCGCCACCACTGCCGCGACAAAGGCGTCGCTCGCCTTGCCCTCGGCGCCCTCCGGATGCCCAGCCGCGACCGCCATCTTCTGGTAGAACGGCAGGCGCAGGTAGAAGCCCAACCGCTCACGGGCGACCGCGACGACGGCCGCGGCGTCCTCATCCACCGCCGCGAAGCAGTGCGCGACGAGGCGCGGGGTGCGCCCATCCCGCCGCCTTGTGGCGCCCTCGCGCAGGGCCGGCAGCGCGTGGTCGCGCAGGTAGGCCGCCGGGGTGATCCAACTGATCGCGCCGTCGGCCAGCTCGCCGGCCAGGCGATAGGAGCCCGTGCGCAGCGCCGAGAGCAGGATCGGCACCTTCGGCGGGTTCGGCACCTGGCCGTGGACGCGATACTGCGCGCCGTCGAAGTCGAACCGGCCCAGGTGGAGGGCCTGGCGCAGCACCGTGAGGTACTCACGCAAGTGGGACGGGACGTCCCCGAAAGGGATCCCGAAGACGCCCTCGATGCCCGGGCGGTGGCTCGGCCCCACGCCCAGAACGAAGCGGTCCGGAGCGAGGTCGGCGAGCACGAGGGTCTGCTGGACGAGCGCCAGCGGGTGTCGGGGATAGGTCGGCACGATGGAGGTGCCGAGCTGGATGGTGCGGGTCTGGACGGCCGCCGCGGCGAGCAGGGCCATCCCATCCATGCCGACGCCGCCGGTGGTGAGCCAGGCCGCCGGAATGCCGGCCTGCTCGGCGCGCACGATCGCCGCCAGAGTCTCCCGTGGGGTCATCTCCTGGGCGTGTAGGCCAATCTGCTGACGGGGCATCGCATCCTCCTCTTCGGTTTCGTCTATCAGCCTGCCCGATCGAGTCCGGGACGAACGGGAACCGCAGATGCACGCAGATGAACGCAGATGGTTGTGGCTCGGCGCTCGCTCGGGCTTCGACCCGAGTGCGGTGCCGGCCATCTCTCCCATCGAGTATACGATGTTTCTCACTGGGTGGGGCGTTGCATAGGAGAGAGAGTGGTGACTCCTTTGCGCTCTATGTGTTTTTTGGTGTCTTTGTGTTGAACATGGGCCCTTGCGCTCGTCTCTCCTCGCCCCTCGCCCCTCCCGGCCAGCGCCGCCAGGTCGGCTGCCACCTGTGGTATAATCTGACGAACACCGTTGGGGAGGACCGATCATTGCTCGAACGCCTGTTGAAACTGGACAAAGTCGTGCGTCGCACACGCACGGCATTCTTTGGACGCGTCGCCGATCTGTTCGACCGCCAGGAGCTCGATGAAGCCCTCTGGGATGAGCTCGAGGAGCTGCTGATCCAGGCCGACGTCGGCGTCAGCACGACGGAGTACCTGATCGATCGGATGCGCTCGCGGGTGCGCGCCGAGCGCATCGTCGAGCCGGCCCGCGCGCGCGAGGTGCTCTTTGAGGAGTTGATCGCCCTCCTCGACTTCCACGAGTCTGCCCGGGGCGAAGCGCGACGGTTGAAGCTCCAGCCGGGGCGGCTGAACGTGATCCTGGTGGTCGGCGTGAATGGCTCGGGCAAGACCACGACGATCGCCAAGCTTGCCCGCTCTCTCCAGAACCAGCGGCGCTCGGTCGTGCTGGCGGCGGGCGATACCTTCCGGGCCGCGGCGATCGACCAGCTCAAGATCTGGGGCGAGCGGGCCCGGGTGCCGGTCGTCGCGAGCCAGCCGGGGTCCGACCCCGGCTCGGTCGTTTACGACGCCTGGCAGGCGGCGAAGGCTCGCAATGCCGACGTGCTGATCGTCGACACCGCGGGCCGCCTCCACACGAAGTACAACCTGATGGAGGAGCTCAAGAAGGTCCGGCGCGTTCTGGCCAAGCTGGACCCGACCGCGCCGCACGAGGTGCTGCTGGTCCTCGACGCGACGACCGGCCAGAACGCGGTCGCCCAGGCGCGCGAGTTTCTGGGCGCGGTCGGCGTGACGGGGATTGTGATGGCGAAAGTGGACGGCACCGCGAAGGGGGGCGTCATCTTCGCCATCGGCCGCGAGTTCCAGATCCCGATCAAGCTCCTGGGCACCGGAGAGCAGCTCGACGATCTCGACGAGTTCGACCCGCGCGCCTTCGTCGAAGCCCTGCTCCGACCGTCGTGAGAGGGGCGAGGGGAGAGGGGAGACGCCGGGGCCCGAGGCTCACCACGAAGACACGACGGGACACGGAGACGCGGAGACGGGAAGACGGGTCTCACCACGAAGACACGAAGGACACAAAGGGAGACGCGACGCACGCGTGGGACTCCTGCTTCGTGTCTTTGTGGTGAACCCCGCGAGCCCGGACTCACCACGAAGACACAAGAGATACCAGGGGGAGACGTGGCGCCTTGATCCGTGCCCCCTTCGCGCTCTTCGTGTCCTTGTGGTGAGCCTCGCGCTCCTCACTCGCCGCCCGTGATGGCGAAGGTGATCTCGCCCTCGGCCACGAGCTGGCCATCCACGGTGGCCCGGCCGGCGATCTTCCCGACCGGTCCGCGCATTCGCGTGAGCTGCACCTCCAGCCGCAGCGTGTCGCCCGGCACAACCGGACGGCGGAAGCGAAAGCCGTCGATGCCGGCGAGCACCGCGAGCTTGCCGTCGCGCTGCGTGCCGCGCAGCAGGATGGCCGCCCCCGCCTGGGCGAGGGCCTCGACGATCAACACGCCCGGCATGATCGGGCGACTTGGGAAATGCCCCTGAAAGAATGACTCGTTGATCGTAACGTTCTTCAGCGCCACGCCGCTCTTCCCGTCTTCGGCGACCTCGATCACCCGGTCCACGAGGAGGAACGGGTAGCGGTGCGGCAGCAGGTCCATAATCTCCGTGATCGCGCGGGTCTCCGACATGCCCAGACCTCCTGGTTCTCAGGTATCAGCACCCCCTCTACCCCCACCCCTTCCCCCACCAGGGGTTCGCAAGGGTAGGTATCGCGGCGAGTGGGGGTGCCCGGCGACTGATGGATGCTCGCGAAAGGATCGGGCACCCGCGCCACGAGCGGGCGAGGTGCTGGGCGATCCCGCGGGACTTCCTTCGGTCGCTGAAGTCGCCAGCTACCTTTACGAAGTCGGCCTGCGCCGACTTTCGGAGCCCGCGCAGGCGGGCTTCGTCGTGGTAGCTGGCGGCTTCGGCCGCCGAGCGCCCCACCCCCGCCTCTACCTACCCTGTGAACCCACCAGGGGGAAAGGATGCCGGTCCACGGGGAGACGCCCTCACCCGCGGTTACGGCTCGTCCCGGCCTCGACGGCGCAGGCTCAGCGCTGATTGGGGACGGCTACCTGGCTCGGCGCTCGCCTGCGCCTCGATCTCGGCGCGGCGCAGGCGGTAGAGGATCTCTTCGAGGAGACGGCGGTTCGCGGCGACGAGGTCGGCGACGAGGCCGATGAGCGCGACCTGGAAGCCCAGGACGAGCAGCGCTCCGGAGAGGACGATCGACTGGACGTGGCCGGCGCCCTGGCCGTCGGCGTAGAAGTAAAGAAACCGCCCGACGCCGGCCAGCCCGATCGCGAACAGCACCAGCCCGGCGCCCAGGAACACGTGGAGCGGCCGGTACATCGCGTAGGTGCGCAGGATGGTCGCCGCCGACTGCTGGACGTAGGCGCGCACGCTCCGGAGCAGGCGCGAGCGACGCTTCACCGACCGCGACGAGACCGGAACGAAGGTGACGGCGAGGCGCGCCGCGCCCGCCTGGATCAGCGTCTCGAGGGTGTACGTGTAGTCGGAGAGGACGTTCAGGCGGAGGGCGGCCTCGCGGGAGAACGCCCGGAAGCCGCTGGGCGCATCGGGCACCGCGGTCCCCGAGAACCGGCGAACCATCCAGCTTCCCATCGCCTGGAGGCGCCGGCGGCTCGCCGACAGGTGGCCGAGCCGAGCGGGCCGCCGGTCCCCGACGACCATATCGGCCGTGCCGTCGAGGATGGGCTGGATGAGCGCGGGGATCTCCGCGCCGCGGTACTGCCCATCGCCGTCGGTGTTGACGATGATCGTCGCCCCGAGCCTGAGAGAGGCATCCAGCCCCGAGCGAAAGGCCGCGGCCAGGCCCTTGTTCCGGGTGTGCCGGACCAGGTAGTTGGCTCCGGCCCGCCGGGCGACGTCGCCGGTCCCATCGGTGGAGCCGTCGTCCACCACCAGCACCTCGACGAGGTCGACGCCCGGGATCCGACGCGGGATCTCCGCGATCACCTCCGGAAGGGTCGCGGCCTCGTCGTAGCAGGGGATCTGGACGATGAGTCGGATGAGCCGGTCACCCGGCGCGCTGCTCTCCACGAGCCTGATTCTACAGGGAAGAGGGGGTGCATTTCAAGGTGAATCTCGGTAGTGTCCTGCGCTGCGCGTTGGACCGCGGCATCGGTGAGTGTCGCAGGACAGCGGCCGATGGGATCATCACCCCCGAGACGCGCGGGCTCTGCAAGACCGCTTCGGGTCTACGGATGCAGCGCGCCCACCATCGCCTCGACATCGATCACCTGGCTCGTGCGCGAGGCCTCCAGCGCGGCAAACACCATGGCGGCGCTCTTCACGTTGTCGTCGATGACCGTGGCTGGCGTGGGCCCGCCGTCCAACCAGTTGAGGAACTCGTCGATCAGCCAGTTATGTCCCTCACGGGCCGGCTTGAGCGGCAGCACCTCCTCGGTGACCAGCCCCCGGCCCCGAGTGAACCGGTGAGTGCGGACGATCCGGTCCCGGCCGATGGCTACCGCGCCACGCTCGCACTCGACCCGGTAGTGCTCCTCGTGCCAGGTGTTCTGCTCGCCGGCCCCGGTCCCCGAGCTCTCGTAGCTCGCATACGAACCGCTCGTCATCCGCAGCACGAAGAGATTGCAGAACTCTCCCTTGGAGCTGCTCCACGGCGGGTTCCAGTCCCAGCCGGCGATGCTCGCGCAGTCGGCGCTGGTCAGGTTGCGTATCTGATCGAAGTGGTGGATGCTGGCGTCGACCAGCATCGCGTGGGGGATCTCGTGGCGGAAAGGGGCTCCCCAGGAGCCGTACTCCCGGTAGTCGGCCGCAAAGCGGGCAACGACGTAGTTGATGCGCCCGAGCGTTCCGTCACGGAGAACCTGGCGGAGCGTCAACATCGGCGCTTCGTAGCGGTAGTTCTGAATGACCTGCATCTTGAGGTCCGCGCCCTTGACCGCGGCGTAGATATCCAGGCACGACGGCCAGGTATCGGCGATCGGCTTCTCACTGAGGATCGGGAGACGCCGCCGGACGGCGTGCATGACGGCCTCCTTGTGGAAGGCCGGCGGCACGATGATGGCGCAGAAATCGGCGTCGACCGACTCGAAGGCGACTGCCATGTCGGCGAAGCGACGACTCGGCGACAGGCTGAGATAGTCGCCGGTAGCCATGAGGGCCCGCCGATCGACGTCGACCAGCCCGACCACTTCGGTCCGGTCGGCGAAGTTCGGCAGGAACCGGCGGATCCAGGCGTTGGCCATCAGGCCAGCGCCGATCATCAGGCAGCGCTTCCGAGCAGTCATCGCACGATCACCCCTTCACCGCTCCAAAGGCGAGGCCCCGGATCAGGTGCTTCTGCACGATCATCGCGAAAATGAGCACCGGCAGCATCAGCGTCGCGGCCATCGCCGAGATCCGCGCCCAGGGCACGCCGTACTGCTCGATCTGCCCGGCGAGAATGACGGGCACTGTCTGCGCCTTCTGGGTGCTCGTCAGCACCAGGGCGAGAAGGAACTCGTTCCAACTGCCAAGAACGGTGAAGATCGCCGTCGCCGCCAGGCCCGGGGCCACCAGCGGCAGGACGATCCTGGCCAGCGCGCCAAGTCGCGAGCAGCCGTCGATCATCGCGCATTCCTCGAGCTCGGCCGGAACTTCCATAAAGAAGCCGCGCATCATCCAGACCACGAAGGGGATGTTGAACACGGTATACGAGATGACCAGCACCGTCAGGCTGTTCAACAGGCCGGCAGTCCGTGCTAGGACGTACACGGGGATCACCACCGCGATGCTGGGAAGCATGCGGACCATCAGCATCCCGAAGGCGATGAGGCGACTGCCCGGAAACCGGAAGCGCACGATGCTGTACGAAGCCAGTGACCCCATCGTCAACGAGATCACGCTCGTTGCCAGCGCCACGACCGCACTGTTGAGCACGTACCGGCCGACGTTGGCGCCCTGGGAGCTGAAGATATACAGATAGTGGTCCAGCGTTGGCGGGGAAGGCGGAGACAGCGGACGACTCGAGAAGACCTCAGCCTCGGTTCTGATCGACGTGAGCAAGAGGAAGTAGATCGGCAACATGAAGATAACGCAGTACGCCCCGATCAGTCCGTACTTCGCCACTGTGCCAAGGCGACGCCAATGCGAACGCGTCATTCTACCTCCCGCCCTGTCGCACGCCTCTTTCGCAGTGCATTGTCCATCGATCCAGCATATCCATCACATATCGATCTCGCGACTGAGCAGCAACACGTAGATCATCGACAGCACCGCCGCGATGGCCACGAGAATGTAGGAGAGCGCCGAGGCATAGCCCATATCGAAAAACTTGAAGCCCGTCTTGAAAACGTAGACGCTCACGATCTCGGTAAGGCCGCCGGGACCGCCGCCAGTGAGGACAAACACCGTGTCGAAAGCGTTGATCAGACCGATGGTCCGAAAGATCATGACCACCAGGATGACCGGCGTGAGGAGTGGGAGCGTTATGTAGCGAAACGCCTGGAGGGGGCCGGCCCCGTCCATCGCCGCGGCCTCGAAGGGGTCGTGGGGCAGGCTCTTCAATCCGGCCAGCAGCACCAGCATGACGAAGGGCGCGTAGTGCCAGACGTCCACCGCGACGACGGCCGCGAGCACAACGTTTCGGTCCGAGACCCAGCGCGGGCCCGCGCCCAGTCCCACCTGGGCGATGAGCCAGTTGAGCGGGCTGAACTCCGGAGTGTACATGATCCGCCACAACACGCCGACGCCGACCGGCGCCAGGACCAGCGGGCTGATCAAGGCCGTGCTGATGAAGCGCATGCCCTTGACGTCCGCGTTGAGGAGCAGCGCCAGCGGAAAGGCAGCCAGGATCTCGCAGAGCAGCGCGGCCGATGCCAGAATGAAGGTGATCTTGAGGGAAGCCAGCAGCCGCTCGTCCTGGAATGCCGCGCCGTAGTTCTGCAACCCGACGAACGCCGGGGCCGCGGGGCGCGCGATGCTCCACTCGAAGAAGCTCAGGCGGAGGGAATACAGCAGTGGGAACAGGGCCACCGAGGCCAGCGAGACCAGCGCAGGTGTCACCAGCAGGTAGGGCAATGCGCGCGTCCTCAGTCGTCGGCGAAGTGAACCCAGCCGCGCCCCCTGAATCACGGCTATGCCCCGTGCGCCCGAAGCAGCAGTCACCTGATCACTCCCGGGTCCGGGTAGTCGTTACTCAACGAATGCAGACCTCACCAGAGTAGTCGGCCAGGCGGTGGCACCGCCGACGATCCCCGGCGCCACGTGGCCGCACCCGCTCGCACCCGCCACAGGTGCGGCCACGCGATGGAGTCGTTGCGGAGTAGGCCGACGCCGTTCGTCTGACTCCCATTCCGAACGCCGCGACGCGAGGAATCCGTGCCCGAGACACCTCAGAAGCGGCCGCTCTTCTTGAAGATGGCGGCCACGTCTTCCTCGTGCTTCTTCAGCGCGTCCCGGATCGGCAGTTCCCCGATCGCCGCCTGCGAGAGGCGCTTGTTCAGCGAGTCCAGCAGCGGCTCGTACTCCGGCACCCGGGGCAGCGCGATGCTGCTGGCCAGGGCGCTCTCGTACGCCGTGATGAAAGCCTGGAACTCGGGCTTCTCCCGCATCGCCTTCATCGTGCTGAGCCGGTTCGGATTGCCCCCGGTCTTGCCGAGGACGCGCTTCTGCTCTTCCGTCTTGCTAGTGTACCACTTCACGAAGGCCCAGGCAGCAAGTTCCTTCTTCGAGTCGCCGGCCACGCCCATGATCCAGTGCCCGCCAGGCGAGGAGGACTTCACCTTCTTCGGGAGCACGGTGACGCTGAACTTGTCGGCGATCTTCGACGCTTGCGGATTCCGGAAGCCGAAGAACCCGCTCCCCCACCAGTTGAAGGTGGCGACGGCGAGGCTGCCACTGGTGAACGCACCGGCCGCCTGGCCGCCATCGTAGCCCGTGGCGCCCGGTGGGCTGTACTTCACCATCTGCATCAGGATCTCGCCCGCCTCCACCCCTTCAGGAGTCGTCACCGATGACTTGAACTTGTCGTCGTACATCCAGGGGCCGAAGGACTGGAGGATGTCGAGGTAGGCGCAACTGATCTGGATCTGCTGCTTGGCCGGGACGACGGCGCCGAACACGTTCTTGGCCGGGTCGGTCACTTTCTTGCCCAGCGCCAGTAGATCGTCCCAGGTCACGGGAGGCTTGAGGCCGGCCTGTTCCAGCAGGTCCGTACGATAGAACTGGAGGCGGATGTTCTGGCTGACCGGCAGCGCGTAGAGCGTCCCCTTGTACGACCCTGAACCATCGAGTATGGCCGGCACGTAGTCGTTGACGTCCCAGTCGGCCTCGGTCAGGCTCCGGTCGTCGATGTACTTTCGGAGCGGCTTGTAGTAGCCGTTACCCATGAACTCGTCTGCCCAGTGGTGAGCGCTGTACAGGACGTCGTACTCGCCAGACTTGCTGCTCAGCACGAGGAACTGCTTGTCGTGCAGGTTCTCGTAGGGCGTCCCGAGGACATTGAGCTTGATCCCGGTGGCCTTCTCAAACTCCGGGGCGACCTCGTTCCGCATGGTCTGTTCCCCGGCACCGGACGACAGGTTGATGCTTATCTCGGTCCCCTGGTAGGGCTTCGCCGGGGCGGGCGCGGTCGCGGCAGGCGCCGGGGCAACCGTGGGCTTGGGGGCGACCGTGGGCGCGGCAGCCGCTGGCTTCGGCGCCGCCGTCGCCGTTGGGGCCGCGGGCTTTGGTGGCTCGGCGGGCTTCGCCGGGGCCGTGGTCGGCGCCGGAGCTGCCGGCTTCGGCGGTGGTACTGGCGTCGGCGTCGGAGCCGGCGCGCAGGCGGCGAATAGCGCTCCAGCGCCCATCGCAAAGCCCAGCCCCAGCAGTCGCCGCCGGGCGATCCCTACCTTCACAGTTGACATCAGATTCCCTCCTGTTCTTGCTTCCGAGACGTTCGTCGAAATGGTGACTTGATGGCGCGACAAACCACGAAATCCACACTCGTGGGGAATCCCGGATTGCGGATGTGCGTAATCGGAAATCTCCCATCTGATATCCGCAATCGCCCCTGGACCGGCACCGAGTTGTGCCTACCGCTGCGTGTCCTCGGCCTCACCCCTTTCATCTGCCTGAGCAAACACCTCTCCCCTCCAAGCCTGCGGACTGGAAGGGCGCTACCTGGTACCATGGCCACAAGCGCATCGTAGCAGTTGCTTCTTGCAAAGTCAATAGGCCCCTGTGCTTATTAGCTGATCGCTCTACTCGGTCAGCGCGTCGTCGGTCAATCCTGGTGGCAGCGGGGCAGGACGGCCGCAAGTGCTGGTCACCTCGACGTGCCTGCCCTCGCGAGAGGCGTCGAGGAAGGCCTGCATGACGTCGAGCGCGTGGTACGCCAGCTCGCCGCTCGCGCGATGCGGCCGTCCCGAGCGAAGGGCGTAGGCCATGTCCGCCACACCGAGCCCCCGGCTGTTCGTCGTGTACCCGTGAGTGAGGGGCACGTCCCCCCACTCTTTCTCGCCCGCACGCCGAACGCGAACCGGACCACCGAAGGTGTTCGGGTCGGGCGCGCTCAAGGAGCCCTCCGTGCCGTAGATCTCCAGCCGCGGCAGCTCCGCCGCCCAGACGTCATACGTGGTGATG
The DNA here is from genome assembly GCA_016190465.1 of Chloroflexota bacterium. Taxonomy (GTDB): domain Bacteria; phylum Chloroflexota; class UBA6077; order FW602-bin22; family JACPQP01; genus JACPQP01. The sequence continues at coordinate 1,806 of JACPQP010000363.1, read as the reverse complement.
ATCGTTCCCACCGCGCCGTTGGCGAAGTCCATCACGCCCGTGACATGCGTGGGGGTATCGACCCTGATCCTGGCTCCATACCTGGGCTGGCTGGTGATGGTTCGTTCCGGGAACGTGATCCTCGCCGAGCCTGTCACGCGTCGTATCGGGCCGATCAGGGCCACCAGCGCGGTCACGTAGTAGGGCCCCCAATCGAGCATGGGCCCGCCACCGGGCTGGTAGAAGAAGCCGGGATCCGGATGCCAGCTCTCGTGACCGTGGCAGGTGATGAAGGCCGTGGCCGCAACCGGCTCGCCGATCCAGCCGTCGTCGATAAGCTTGCGGCAGGTCTGGAGGCCGCCGCCCAGGAAGGTGTCGGGTGCGCAGCCAACCAACAGGCCTTTCGCGGCCGCCAGGTCGAGCATCCGGCGCCCGTCCTCGCGGCAGGCCGCCAACGGTTTTTCGTTGTAGATGCTTTTCCCCGCCTGGAGCGCGGCGATGCCCACCGCGGCGTGGGCCGCGGGGACGGTCAGATTGACGGCGATCTCGATGTCCGGGTCACTCAGCAGTTCCTCGACGCTGCACGCCCTGGGGACACCGAACTCGGCCGCTCTCGCCGCTGCTTTCTCGGGGTAGAGGTCGGCGCAGGCGACGACGTCGAGATTCGGGAAGACCTTCGCGTTCCGCAGGTACGTCCCGCTGATGGTGCCACAGCCAATCACACCGATCCTGACCGGCGATCTGTTCACCACGTGCCCTCCTGAATCGGGAGCAGACGCCCAGCAGGGACCCGACGCCCGACGGGGCGATCGAGGCGAACGTTCACCACGAAGACACCAAGAGCACAAAGGGGTCGTGGATCACTGCCTACCGTGTCTCTCCGTGTCCGCTGTGTGTCTGCGGTGAGTCCCGCGTCCCTCTTCTCTCCCCGCCGCGTCGCCGCGCTGTCCGGTCGCCCCGGCGGGCCTCCGGCTACCGGCTGGCCCAGAGCATGCCGCGCCGGACGATCTCCCGGGCCTCGGGCACCTCGAAGTCTCTCGCCACGTGCCCCAGAGTCGTGTAGAACACGCGACCCTGGCCCCACCTCCGCTTCCAGACGACCGGCATCGCGCACGGCTCGATCCACGGGATGTCCTCCCTCCCGATGGTCGTGGTCGCGAGCACCTTGTTCGAGGGATCGACGTGCATGTAGTACCGCTCTGACCTCATCGTGAAGTCCGGGAGACCGGCCGTCACCGCGTCGTCGTGATCGACGATGTTGACCTCGTAGTCGACGATATTGCCCGGGTGTCCAACGCACTGGCCTCCGACCATGAACTGGTAGTTGAGGTTGTTGCGGAAGGAGTCCCCCAGGCCACCGTGCCAACCGGCCAGGCCGACGCCGCTCCTGATCGCTTCCAGCAAGCCCCTTTCCTGATGATCGGTGATCGTGCCCATTGTCCAGGACTGCACGATCAGGCTGAGCGACCTCAGCCTGGCGTGATCGAGATAGGAGTCGAGTGTATCAGAGACCTCCACCTCGTAGCCATCCCCCTCTAACAGAGGAGCGAATAGGTCGACACACTGCTTGGGCTCGTGTCCCTTCCACCCACCCCAGACAAACAGGGCCGACCTCTTCATTCCTGCCTCCTTCTTGACCCCCGCCGATATCCCCCCTCCGTAAGGCTAAGCAGGTCTCGGAAAGTTCACCTGCGTCCCGGGACGGTCCTGGATGGGCGGAGCCCGTCCTGGCGGGGTTTGGGGTGTCCCCAAGACCGTCATGAACGCTCTGATGCCCTGCTCGGGAAGGTCCAGGAAGGGCGGAGCCCGTCCTGGCGGGGTTTGGGG
>JACPQP010000376.1 GCA_016190465.1 Chloroflexota bacterium | reverse complement strand
GGGGGGGTGGGGGGCCGTCCCCCCCCCAAACGCCCCCCAGTTCCCCAATAGCTGGGGGAGGGGTGAGGGTGGCGCCTTCAGGCGCAATCGGCAGAAACGCCCTGCCCAGTTCGGTGGCTTCATCGTGCGACCAAATGCCTGGACGCTCACGCTGGCAGGCCGTATAATGGAAGCCAAGTTCCTGGTACGGTACGAAGTGGCCGTCAGCGATCACTTCGCCGATGGCTGCGGATCAAGGCACCCGGCCGGCGCGATCTCGCGAGAGGCGGTCGGACGAACGGAGCGTGTGTGGTGAAACGGATCGTCGCGCTGCTCGCGCTGCTGACCGTGGTGCTGGCGGGGATTCCGCCGATCGAGGCGGCCGAATCGCTCCAGATGGCGGTGCGTCCGGGCTTCGCCGGCGTAGTCAAGCTCGGGTCCTGGGTGCCGGTCGAGGTTGAGCTCCAGAACGCCGGGCCGGAGGTGGTGGGGGAGGTCCAGATCCAGGTCGAGGGGCGGACCGGCCGGGCTGGCTTCAACCGCCCGCCGGTCACCTACAGCGTCGCGGTCGCCCTGCCGAACCGGTCGCGCAAGCGCCTCTCGCTCGACGTCTTCCTGCCGGGGTTCGACGAGAAGGTCGAGGCCCAGTTGGTGGCGAGCGGGCAGACGCTGATCAAGCAGCCCGTGTCGTTCGACCGGGTCCTGGCGAACGAACTGTTCTGCGGGGTGATGACCGGCAACCGGACCGGGCTCGATTTTCTGACGGCGCTCGATCTCGGCGGGCCACCGCGTCGGGTTCGCCTCGCCCATCTCGAGCCGATCGACATTCCGGGCGCCCCCCACCTCCTCCAGTCGCTCGACTGCCTCATCGTGGCCAACATCTCGACCAGCGGCCTCACCGCCTTCCAGAAGGAGGCGGTCAGCCACTGGGTCACGAGCGGCGGAGTACTCGTCGTGGGTGGCGGGGCGGGCGTCCAGAAAACGGTCGGCCCGCTCCCCCCCGATCTGCTCCCGGTGAAGGTGAGCGGCAGCGTGCCGGTGCGCTCCCTCGATCGGCTCGCCGCCTTCGCGGGCCGGCCGCTCCCCGAGCGCGGCCCCTGGCTTGTCGGCGATGCGGTCGTCGCCAACGGGGTCATGGTGGTCGAGCAGGACGGGCTGCCGCTGCTCGTGGCCGGGCAGCGAGGGCTCGGAGCGGTGATCTATCTCGGCCTCGATCCGACCGCGGAGCCGCTGCGGAGCTGGGAGGGGAACGAGTTCCTCTGGCGCTACCTGCTCGCCCAGGGTCCAGTCGCTCGCCCCTCGGTCAACAACTTCGCCCGACTGTCCACCGGCTGGGGGCGCCTGCCCCTCATGGCCCTCGCCGACCTGACCGGCGTCTCCCGGACGTCAGCTTCCTGGCTGGTCTATCTGTTGCTCGGCTACGCCGTCGTCGTCGGCCCGGCGAACTACCTCGCGTTGCGCCGCCTCGGCCGCCTGGAATGGAGCGTTGTCACCATCCCCCTCGTCACGCTCGTCGCCGCCGGAGCGGTGCTGGCCGGCGCGCGGGCGAACCCGGCCAGCGACCTGGTCGTGAACCACACGGCGATCCTCCGGTCATGGGATGGCGATTCGGCCTTCGCCCGCTCGTATGTGAGTCTCTTCTCCCTTCGGGAGCAGTCGCCCGACCTCCAGTTGCCCGAGGGGAGCCTGGTGTCACCGTTGTACTACCCGTTCCCGGTGGAGTCCACGAGCCAGGTGCCGGACTGGGCGCTCACGGTCCGGCAGGCCGACCGGCCAGACGTGGCGCGATTTGCCCTGCGGCCCGGAGCGCTTGGCACCTTCCTCGTCGACCACCTCTACCGGCTGCCCGGCCGGATCACCGGCGATCTCGTCGTCGACGAGACGAGCGTGCACGGCACGGTCACGTCGCGGTTCTCCGGGCCGATCCGCCACGCCGCCATCGTCGTCGGCGGCGAGGTGCTGCGATTGGGCGATCTTCGCCCGGGCGAGTCGCGGCCCGTCACCCTCGAACTGACCTCGAAGACGGTTGACCTGACCCGCGTCGTCAAGCAGCTCTATCCGACGGACGCCGACCCAGTCCCACCGGAGGAGGCCGCCCAGCGCGACCTGCTTCAGTCCGCGTTCAACCCCGCCTTCAACTTCAGCTCCCGGGTCGAGTCAAGCCCGGCGATGGTCGTCGGCTGGATCGACGAAGCTCCTCTGGGCAACCTGGCCAGCACGAACCGGGCGACGCCGCTTCAACGGACGCTCCTGGTCAGCTCGCTGCCGCTGCGCGCCCGGCCCGACGAGGTGATCCAGGTACCGCGCGCGTTAATCCTGCGTCGATCGCTGCTCGCGACGGGTATGCCTCGCGTCCAGGATGGCGGGCTCGTCTTCAACGCCGGCGACGCCGTCTCCTGGGAGCACCAGCTCCCGTTCGACCTCTCGCGCTTTGTCGTGGAGGAGGTCCGATTGGACCTGGCGGGGTCGGTGAGCGGGTTGAGCTCGTCGGCCCCGCTGTCGAACCCTGGTCTCGCCCACGTCTACGACTGGGGGCGCGCCGAATGGACACCCGTCGAGCTCGAGTTCGGCGAGAATCGCCTGACCCCGCCGCAGCGCTTCGTCTCGCCACTGGGTGTGGTGCGCTACCGGTACGTCTTCCGCCCCCCGTCGACAGGAGGACCGGGCGCGAGGACGGCGAGCTTCAGCACGTTCGACCTGGTGGTGCGCGGGAGGGCGCGATGAGCGCCACTTGGCCCATCCTCGCCCGGGGCGTGCGCTACCGGTATGGGCGCAGCGAGGTGCTGCGCGGAGTCGATCTGGTCGTCGATCGTGGGGAGGCGCTGCTGCTAACCGGACGGAACGGCTCCGGTAAGTCGACGCTGCTCCGCATCCTGGCCGGGATCGAGCGCCCGGCGGCCGGCGAGGTCCGCATCGTGGGCCGAGATCTGGCGCGGCAGGCCGCGCTCGCCCGTCGCGCGATCGGCTACCTGCCGGAGACGCCGTCGTTCGATCCCGAGCTGAGCGTGCGGGAGACGCTTCTCTTCCACGCACAGAGCGCCGGCCTGCCGGGTAGCGAAGCGGCGACCGCCGTCGAGTCGATGCTTCAACTGGTCGACCTGTTCGACCTGCGCCACCGGCCGCCGCAGGAGCTCTCGCGCGGCCAGCGTCAGCGGCTGGCGATCGCCCGAGCGTTGGTCCACGACCCCGAGGTCATCCTCCTCGACGAGCCGCTGGCCCGCCTCGACGGCCCAGGGCAGGCGGAGCTGGTGGAGGTGCTGTACGAGCTGAAGGCGATTGGCAAGACCGTGGTCGTCGGGACACAGGCGCCGAGCACCCTGGCCGAGTGGGCTGACCGGCTGGCGCTCCTCGCCGATGGCCAGCTCAGCGTGGATGCGGTCGACCGGTTCTGGTCGCCGGCCCCCGGCGAGTGCCTCATCCGCCTGGTCGCTCTCGGCGACGCCGACGCCGCGGTGGACATCCTCGCGGCGCGCGCCGGCGTGGGCGAGCTCCAGCGCGAGGAGGTGGCGCCAGGCTCGACACTGCTCCGCTTCGCCTTCGGCGGTGAGCCTGGCGCTCTCGCGGCGCTCATCCGAGAGCTGGTCGTCGGCGGCGTGAGCGTGGTCGAAGTGGGCCAGGAAGCCCCGACGCTGGTGGGTATGACATGATCGGCGCTCTGGTTACGCGCGAGCTGACGATCGCGCTTCGTCGCGGATCGATCCACTTCTTCATCGTGGCGCAAACGCTGCTCGCGCTCGCCCTCGTCGCCTGGGGGGAGCGGCTCGCCCACCAGGCGACGCCGTGGACCGCCCCGGCGCTGGGCTCGACGGCGCCGCCATCCCCGGCGGGGGTTCCTGGCGCCATCACCTCCTCTCTCGGCCCCGCCATCTTCATCGGCGGAACCGTCTGGCTGCTCCTCATCTGTCTGGTGGTCGGCCCGGCTGTCACGGGGCCGGCGCTCGTGCGCGAGCGCGAGCGGGGCACGCTGGGCGTGTTGCTCGGAACCGGGGCGACGCCGCTGGCCGTCGTCGTCGCGAAGCTGCTGGGGACGCTGGCCCAGATCGGCATCATCCTGATGGCCGGGCTTCCGGCGCTTGGTCTCGTCTTCGTGTTCGGGACCATCGGTCCGCGCCTTCTCCTGGGGAGCGCCGTGCTGCTCGCCGTCTGGGCGACGAGCGTCGCGGCGGTCAGCATCGGGTGCTCGGCACTGGCTCGCACCAGCGGGGGGGCAGTCGTGGCCGCCTTCACGGCCACGCTCGCGCTCTTCGCCGGGACGCTGGCGGCCCCCGCGCTGGCGCTCCAACTGGGGGCAAAGGTGCCGGCAGTGGTCTATCGCCTGAATCCGGCGGTGACCGCGCTCGCGCTCCAGCCGGACCTGGGACAGCAGGTGATCACGCTGCTGCCGATTGGCTCGCTGATGCCCGCCGCCGCGCTCACGGCCCGATCGTTCGGGCTGCCCTGGCTGCCGTTCGCCGCCGGCGGCATCGTGCTCACCGGGGCGCTGGTGCTGCTGGCGAGCTACGCGCTCCGGGTGATGGATCGTGTACAGTAGGGAAGCGTGCTTCCGCTTCGAAGCGCAGTAGTCAAGGGAGGGTATCTCTTAGGCACCGATCAAGCGACCGCGCCAATCGACGGGCATCCGGAAGGTAGCTTGCGACCGCGTGCGGCTCAGGAAGCGTTGGATCTCCTGGGTGAAGGCAATCCAGTAGTAGCTAATCCAATGTGATGTTCGCGCAGGCCGTGGCACGCGCTCGTCCCACTGCCCGGATTCCGAGGCGATCTCGAGGTACAACTGAACCTGCTCGAACAGGGCGTGCAGGGCAGTCGCGAGATCAGGCCGACGGGCCATCAGGTTCAGATCCAGGCACTCGGCACACCAGCGCCCGTTGTCCTGGAAGGCACGGATGTGGAGAACCAGTAGTTTCCCGGGCGGGCCCTGCTGCTCGGCGGGTGACGCTGGGTCAAGAACGGAGGCCATGTTGCTCTCCTGTCTCAAGCCGTTCTGACCACGTGCTGCAAAGTGGAGGCCAACCGTTGGCAGGATAGCTGATATACTCTAGCCTACCCACTTGGGCACCCGGTGTCAACCGCGACCGGGTGCATCGGTACAACGTGGAGAGCCAAAGGAGGTCCCCATGTCTCTTCGCCTACCCATCCTGAGCCCGGAGACCCTGACCGCTCGCGTGGAGGAGATGGTGGCCCGAAAGGGGCCCCCGCCGTGGTCCGAGGTGGTCGTCGCGACCGACTACGCCCGGGGCATCCTCATTTGCCAGGCGCCCGGCACGGAGAACGATTACCACTATCACCACGAGGGCGAGTGGTGGTTCATCGTCGCGGGGGAGCTGACCTGGTGGTTCGAGGACGACCCGAACCCCCACCACGTGCAGGCGGGCGACATCGTCTTCGCGCCGAAGGACCGCTGGCACCACATCGAGGTCCGCGGCGACCAGCCGTCGCTCCGCTTCGCGGTCAGCCATCCCCAGGAGTTCCACCGCTACGATCGGCCGGGCTGCCGGCCGGTGCAGCGGAGATGAGGGGTGCGGAGGGCGGAGTACTGAGGACGGAGTGCTGAGTGCGGGTTTTGAGTGGGGGCTCGCCTGTCTGGGTGTGGTTGGTTGGACGCGGGGCCGAAGCGCAGGTGACGCTCTCCGCTCCGCCGTTGGAGGTCGCCGGAACAGACCTCGCCCGCGGCGACCCGGCCCACGACACACCAGCCACGCTCGCAACCGTCGTGCCTGACCGCGGAGACCCTTCCCGGAGGCAGTGACGTCCGGCCTGTCCGCGATGGAGGGCGGGCAGACCTCGACAGGTGCGGTGGTCCGCCGGCGGGTGAGGTAGTTTAACTTCGTTCTCTCTCTCTGCTCTCTGCGTTCACTATTGACAAAGCTGGCCTTCTCGTCTATCATGGCGAGCATCCAGGAGGAAGGCTGGAGGGAGAGGAAAGATGCCGCGCAGCATCACGATCGACGGC
>JACPQP010000374.1 GCA_016190465.1 Chloroflexota bacterium | reverse complement strand
GGCGTGGGAAGGGGGGACGCGGGACCGGACCTCACGCCCTGCCCCCTCTCCGCGTCGGAGAGGGGGAGCGGCCACCCCCCTCCCCGTGTCGGGGAGGGGGGAAGGGGGGAGAGGTCCGCACCCCACGAACAGTCCAGATGGACTGTTCGTGCCCCCGGTGACCATAAGTGAGCGCCTATGGCGGCCCGGGGTGAGGGCTGCCCGAACTCGAAGGGGAGGTGCCAGCCCGCATGCCCAAGTACATCTTCGTGAGTGGTGGCGTCGTGTCCTCGGTTGGGAAGGGAGTCACCGTTGCCTCGATCGGTCGATTGCTGAAGAGCCGCGGCATCTCGGTCGAAGCGATGAAGCTCGACCCCTACATCAACGTGGACCCCGGAACGATGAACCCCTACCAGCACGGCGAGTGCTTCGTGACCGAAGATGGCGCCGAGGCGGACCTGGACCTCGGCCACTACGAGCGATTCATCGACACCAACGTGGTCCGGGCGGCCAACGTCACCACCGGCCAGGTCTATTCCGCCATCATCCAGCGGGAGCGGCGGGGCGATTTCCTCGGTGGCACCATCCAGGTGATCCCCCACGTTACCAACGAGATCAAGGAGCGGATCCGGAAGGTTGCCCGCCAGACCGGCGCCGAGGCGATCATCGCCGAGGTCGGCGGCACCGTCGGCGACATCGAGGGACAGCCGTTCCTCGAGGCCATTCGCCAGCTCCACCGCGAGGTCGGCGACGGCAACGCCGTCTTCATCCACGTCACCCTCCTCCCCTATATCGGCTCGACCCGCGAGCTGAAGACCAAGCCCACCCAGCACAGCGTGCGAGACCTGCGCGGCATGGGTATCCAGCCCGACGTCATCGTCTGCCGGTCGGACTACCCCATCGGCGAGGAGCTGAAGGACAAACTCGCCCTCTTCTGCGACGTCGATCGACGGGCCGTCATCCCGCTGCTCACGGTCGACTCGATCTACGAGGTGCCGTTGATCCTGGAGGCGGCCGGACTCGGCGACTATCTCGTCGAGCGCCTGGGGCTCTCGGCGCCACCTCCCGATTGGCGGGAATGGGAGGATCTGGTCGACCGGATCAAGCGACCCAGGCAGACGCTGCACATCGGACTGGTCGGAAAATACATCGAGCTGCGGGACGCGTACCTTTCGGTGCAGGAGGCATTGCGCCACGCCGGTCTCTACTACGACCGCGACGTCGAGATCGAGTGGATCAACGCGGAGTCGCTCCTGGAGGATGGTGGCATCCAACAGCTCCACCACCTGAGCGGGATCGTGGTGCTGCCGGGGTTCGGCTCGCGGGGTGTCGAGGGGAAGATCCTGGCTGCCCGCTACGCCCGCGAGCACCAGATTCCCTACCTCGGGCTCTGTCTCGGCATGCAGATCATGGTCATCGAGTTCGCGCGGCACGTGCTCGGACTAGACGCCAACAGCACCGAGTTTGCCCCACAAACACCGGCGCCGGTGATCGACCTGATGCCGGAGCAGCGCGGCCTCGCCAACAAGGGCGGCACCATGCGCCTCGGCGCCTATCCCTGCCGTCTCGTCCCCGGCACGCACGCCGCCCGGGCCTATGGCCTGCCGCTGGTCAACGAACGCCACCGCCACCGCTTCGAGTTCAACAACGCCTACCGCCGCCTGTTTGAAGAGGCGGGCCTGGTGGTGAGTGGCCTCTCTCCCGATGGACACCTCGTCGAGATCGTCGAGCTTGCCGACCACCCCTGGATGGTCGGCAGTCAGTTCCATCCCGAGTTCAAGTCCCGGCCGACTCGGCCCCACCCGCTGTTCCGCGAGTTCATCGCGGCGGCCAAGCAGACCCTGCGCGAGGGCGACCAGCGGCCGCTCCCGCTCGAGCAACTGCTCGCCTGATCGCAATCTGATAGCTGCGGTCTGAAATCCTGTTAGGCTCCCTGTGCCTTCGGGGCCCAGCGCTGGTGGCGTGCCATCTCCTGCGCCGCGATACCTCGCTGCCGGGCGAGCTGCGCCCGGGCGTCGACGAAACCCGCGCGCGTCACGTCAAAGTTGAACGACAGCCGGTCCAGCAGGGTCCCCTGGCAGATGCGCCCATCCGCTGGCCCTGGCCCACTCAGACCCGCCTGCACTCTCTCCACGAGCTGGCGCACGACCAACCCCGGCAGCCGTCGGCGCTGGATCGGGTACACGTAGCTGAACAGGGTGAGGTGCGCCAGCAGCAACGGCTCGTGGCCCACGAACCGCGCCAGCAGGTGGTCCCAGTCGATCTGATCGAGCGTCGCGTGGAGCAGGTGGACAAGATCCGCCCCGTCGTACCGGCCCCGGCCGGCCACGTAGGCTTTGGTCCAGATGAGCTCCTCGACCGCGACGTAGCGGACCGGCGTGTTGAACAGGCGAGCCGGCTCACCGCGCTCGATCCATTGCTCGTCAACCGCGATCAGCCAGTTCGGCGTGCCGGCCATCAGATCGACGGTTGCCGCGCCACGGCTCAACTGGATCAGCCAGGGCGGCTCAACCTGTCGCACCGCGAAACGCACCTGCTCCAGCGCCGCCTGGGCGCGGTCGGCATCGGCGAGCTCGACCAGCACATCCAGGTCATCCACGGGCCGGATCAGCCCGGTGTAGTGGCCCACCGCGTGCGCCCCGCCGACGACGTAGGGCACCAGCGCATTGTTGAGACCGCGCAGCGCAGCCTGGAAGATCATCCGGTGGGGCTGGGATGGCTCGATCTCGTGCATTGGACTCTCCATCGGGGTAGTTGCGACCTCGCCCCCGACCCGCCGTTCCTGAGCCGGACCCGACGCGGACAGGGGGCAGAGGCAACCGCGACGAGATAGGACGAGGATGCAACTTCGGTGCCGGAGGAGAGGGGTGAAGTGGACGGCCGCGCTACTCGACAGCCGTGCCACTGCGTCCACCGGCCGATGACGGGATCGTACCAGCGCACGCCCATCCGATACAGCCCCGTGCCCGCCTGCTTCTGCTGACCCTGGAACTGCCGGTCGGTGGGCAGCGTCCCTGTCGAGGTCCGCACCAACCCGTAGCGCGTGTACTCCGTCGTCGCCCCGTTGCTCGCGCTGACCGTCGACTGGAGGTAGTCCCCGTGCAGGTAGCTCAGC
>JACPQP010000370.1 GCA_016190465.1 Chloroflexota bacterium | reverse complement strand
GTGCCAGAGGTCGGCGAGCAAGAGGTGCTCGTCAAGATCCGGGGCTGTGTTACCTGTCCCCACTGGGATATCACCCTCTTCCGCGGTATCGACATCTTCGACCGGCCGGGCCATCCCCGCTACCCCATCCCGCCGGGCTACCCGGGGCACGAGGCGTCCGGCGAGGTGGTCGCCGTGGGGCCGGGTGTGAACACGCTGAAGGTGGGCGACCGGGTTGCCTCGGTCGTGACGGCCGGAGAGCGGAGCCCGGGCTTCTACGCCGAGTACATCAACCGGCCGGAGGACACCGTCGCGAAGATCCCCGACAACGTCTCGTGGGAGGCCGCGGCCTCGCTGGAGATGGCCCGCTACGTTGCCTCGCACGTTCGGGTCGTCGACTGGAGTGGCCTGCGGGCGGGCGTGATCGGGTTAGGGCCGGCCGGGCTGATCGCGGTGCAACACCTCCAGGCGCTCGGGGCCCGGGAAGTGGTCGCCATCGATGTGCTGGAGCAGCGCCTGGCTCTGGCGAAGAAGCTCGGCGCGGCCGATACGCTGAACTCGACACGGGAAGTCGATCGCCAGAAGCTGGTCGAGCAGCCACTTCAGGCGAGTGTCGACTGCTCCGGCGCTGCCGCGGGGCTCCAGGTGGCCCTCGACCACACCCGGGGTCCGGTCGTCGTCTTCGGGGTCGTTCACGGCGAGGCGAAGTTTGGCACCAGGCACTGGCGTCAGCGGACCTGGATCCCTGAGCGGAAGAGCCCGACCGCTGACGACACCGAGTTCGTGCTGAACCTCTGGCGCGAGGGGCGACTCGATACCGACACGCTGGTGAGCACCCGCCTGCCGTTTGCCGAGTACGCCAGGGGCATTGGCATGCTCATCGAGCGCCAGGCGATCAAGGTCTATTACTACCCGGGCACTTGACTGCTCGACAGCCTTGGCGTATAATCCTGCCAGACAGGTGACCTCTCCCCCTATCTCCTTGTCGGGGAGGGGACGCCGCTACTCGACTGATGCCATATGGGGAGGGCACGGATGAGCCTCCGTGACACGGTCCGCTCGTGGGGGAACCCGACGAGCGACATGCGCCACGAGGGGCGCACTGTGCCCAGACGCCGTCGACGCTGATAGATCGGCTGTCGGAGGTCCGACGACCGTGGGCCAGGCGTCTGGTCCACGGTTTTTTTGTGGCCGCCACGATGGCTTTGAAAGCTGAGGGCTGAGCGTTGACCAGGGGACGATGGCCTCGTCGAAAGGATGGAGCGTGCAAGTCCCGCTGAAGCAGTACTGGGATCTGCTCATCGACTATCTCAAGCCGCAGTGGCCGAAAGTCCTGCTGCTCGCCATCCTGCTACTCAGCAGCATCGGCCTGCAACTGCTGAACCCCCAGATCATGCGGCGCTTCATCGACTCCGCCGTCTCGGGCGGCTCCCCCGAGACGCTGGCCGGAGCCGCCGCGCTGTTCATCGGCGTGGCTCTGACCAACCAGGTGCTGTCGGTCGTCGTGACCTATGTCGGCCAGGATGTGGGCTGGACCGCCACCAACGGCTTGCGCGCCGACCTGGCGCTGCACTGCTTGCGGCTGGACCTGTCGTTTCACCACGACCGCACGCCCGGCGAGATGATCGAGCGCATCGACGGCGACATCACCGCCCTGTCCAACTTCTTCTCGCAGCTCGTGATCCGGGTGCTGGGGAGTGGGATCCTGCTCGTCGGCACGCTGGCGCTGCTCTTCCGAGAAGATTGGCGAGTGGGAATGGCGGTGTCGACGTTCACCGCCGCTGCCCTGGTGATCCTCGGCCGCACGCGCAATCTGGCCGTGCCGCACCAGCGCGCCGAACGACAGGCCAGCGCCGATCTGTTCGGCTTTCTGGAGGAGCGGCTCGCCGGACTCGAGGACATCCGGGCGAATGGCGGGGGCGCGTACGTGATGCGCCGCTTCCACCAGCAGATGCGGAACCTGTTTCAGCGCGGGCGCCGGGCGATCCTGATGCGCTCGGCGACCTGGGTCCTGACCCTGGGGCTCTTCGCGCTGGGGTCGGCGCTGACGCTCGGCATGGGCGTCTCTCTCTTCCTGGCGGGCGCGATCACCATCGGGACGGTCTACCTCTTCTTCCAGTACACCGAGATGTTGCAGCGCCCACTGGAACAGATCTCCAATCAGATGCAGGAGCTCCAGCGGGCGACCGCCAGCATTCTGCGCATCCGGGAGCTCCGGGAGATCCGGCCGCGCATCGAGGACGCCGAGGCCGCGGCCAGACCGAGTGCAGAGCACCTGGCACTCAGCACTCAGCACTCAGTACTCGGCGCTCGTCTGCCCCCAGGGACCAGTGTGCCACCCGGCGCCCTGTCGGTCGAGTTTCAGCGCGTGTCGTTTGCCTATGGGGACGACGAGACGGTGCTGAAAGACGTCTCGTTTGCGCTTGCGCCGGGGAGGGTCCTGGGCCTGCTGGGACGAACCGGTAGCGGGAAGACGACGCTCGCCCGGTTGTTGTTTCGGTTGTACGATCCCACCGGCGGCGTGATCCGCCTGGGCGGCCTCGCCACGAGTGAGGCGCGCGTTGGCGACCTGCGGCGGCGAGTCGGCCTGGTCACGCAGGATGTCCAGCTTTTCCACGCCAGCGTTCGGGATAACCTGACGTTCTTCGATCGTTCGGTCGCTGACGAGCGAATCCTGAAGGTGATCGGCGAGCTGGGGCTGCACGAGTGGTACGCCGCTCGCTCCGCCGGGCTCGATACCGAGCTGGCGACCGGTGGCGGGGGTCTTTCGGCGGGCGAGGCGCAGTTGCTGGCATTCATCCGCGTCTTCCTCCGGGATCCAGGGCTGGTGATCCTGGACGAGGCGTCGTCGCGACTCGATCCGGCCACCGAGCGCCTGATCGAACACGCCGTGGACCGTCTGCTCCGCGATCGCACCGTCATCATCATCGCCCATCGTCTGGCGACGGTTCAGCGTGCGGACGAGATCGTGATCCTGGAACAGGGCTGTGTACTGGAGCAGGGCGCGCGTGAGCAACTGGCGCAGGCTCCGCACTCCCGGTTTGCCCGTCTGCTGCAAGCGGGGCTGGAGGAGGCGCTGGCGTGACAATCGAGGCGATACCCGACGGGGTCGCGGTCCGTCGGACACAGGTCGGCCCGGCATCTCACGACGTGAAGAGGGACGTGACGACCGGGCAGTTTCTGTGGCGACTGGCGCGTTACAGTCCCGGGCTGCTCGCTCTCAACGTCGTGGTGTGGATCCTGTTCCACAGCGTCCCCCTGACCATCGGGCTCATTGCCCGCGAGCTCTTCGACACGCTGGCCGGCCGCGCCCACTTTGGCCTGGAGATCTGGGCGCTGCTCGTACTGCTGGTGGTTGCGGCAGCGGCGCGCATGCTGGTGTTACTCGGCGGTCTGGCCGTCTGGTCCGTGTGGATGTACACCATCCACGCGCTGCTCCGAAAGAACCTGCTGGGGCGGCTCGTCCACGCCCCGGGCGCACCGAAGCTACCGGGCTCGCCCGGTGAAGCGGTGAGCCGGTTCCGCGAGGATGTGGAGGATGTCTTCCACTGGTTCGACCACCTGGTCGATTTCGGCGGTACGCTGGTCTACGCCGCCATTGCCACCGTGGTGATGTACCACATCAATCCGCTGCTCACGCTGGCCGTACTGCCGCCACAGCTGATCACGGCGTCCGTCGTGAATACGATGGGGGGACGCATCCGGCGGTACCGCCAGGCCAACCGGGAGGCGACCGGGCGCGTCACTAGCTTCATCGGCGAGCTGTTTGGCGCGGTGCAGGCGGTGAAGGTGGCCTCGGCCGAAGTGTCGGTGATCGGCCACTTCCGCGGGCTGAACGAGGCGCGCCGCCGGGCCGCCCTCAAGGAGAGCCTGCTCGGCGAGGCGGTAGCCTCCTTCAACCAGAACACCGTCTACCTGGCGACCGGCGTGATGCTCCTGCTCGTCGGGGCCTCGCTTCAGGCCGGAACGTTCACCGTCGGCGACCTGGCGCTCTTTGTCAGCTACCTCGGCTGGATGACCGGGTTCCCGCTCTTTGGCAGTCGGCTGCTGACGCGCTACAAACAGCTCCGGGTCTCGTTCGAGCGGATGGCCAGACTGCTCAACGCGGGTCCGCCCGAAACCCTGGTGCAGCCCGGGCCCGTCTACCTGGCCGGCCCTTTCCCCGAGGTGCCGTTCACGCCAAAGAGCGACGCGCACCGGCTGGCCCGCCTCGAGGTGACACGGCTGACCTACCGCTACCCTTCCTCCGGCCGGGGCATCGAAAGGATCGATCTGCGCCTGGAGCCGGGCTCGTTCACCGTCATCACCGGCCGAGTCGGCGCGGGGAAGTCGACGCTGCTGCGAGTCCTCCTCGGGCTGCTCCCCCGTGAAGCCGGCGAGATCCGCTGGAATGGCGAGATCGTGGACGATCCGTCCTCGTTCTTCGTCCCGCCGCGGTGCGCCTACACCGCGCAGGTCCCCCGGCTCTTTAGCGAGGGGCTCAAGGAGAACATCCTGCTGGGGCTGCCGGAGGACCGGGTCGACCTGGCCGGCGCCATCCGTCTGGCGGCGCTGGAGCAGGATCTGGCCGGCATGGATCGTGGTCTCGAGACGGTGGTTGGCCCGCGGGGCGTGCGATTATCGGGCGGCCAGGTCCAGCGGACGGCGGCTGCCCGAATGTTCGTGCGCGACGCCGAGCTGCTGGTATTCGACGACCTCTCCAGTGCGCTCGACGTGGAGACGGAGCGCACGCTGTGGGACCGGGTCTTCGAGCGGCCGGGCACGACCTGCCTCGTCGTGTCGCACCGGCGAGCCGCGCTGCGTCGCGCCGACCGCATCCTGGTCCTGAAAGACGGGGCGGTGGAGGCCACGGGGACGCTGGATGCGCTCCTGGCCGGATGTGCGGAGATGCGGCTGCTGTGGCAGGCGGATGTGGGTGCGCCCTCGCCCTGACCCCTGGCCGGTCCGTTAACGGAGAGAGGGCACGGCCCTCACCCCTCGCCCCTCTCCCAATACTGGGAGAGGGGGTAGGGTGAGGCCCCCGTCTACTGCGTGAGCGTGCCGTTCAGGACGATCTGCCCGCCGGCATCGCGGCTGAGGGTCAGCGTGCCCGTCGCGCCCCGGAGTCCCTTGCTTCCCTTGAGCGCGTAGAGCGTGAAGTTCGGGTTGGTCGGGCTGGTGCCGAGCAGTCCCGGACCGGTGCCGGACAGCGTCCCCTGGGCGGTCTCGAGCGTCCAGTTGGTCAGCGGCATCGTGTAGGTAGGGTTCCCCGCCACGAAGCCCTGGCACGAGAAGTATGCGTGTCCCTTAAGCGTCAGCTTGCCGGGCAGGGTGCCGGTGAAATTGGCGGTGAACGTCACGTCGGCCTCACAGGTCCCATCAGGCCAACCCAACTGTCGCTGGAGCGGTTGCCCGATTTTGGTCGTGACCTGGGAGCTCGTGGCGGTGTCGTTCACCGCGATTGTTCCGGCGAGAGCGGTGGTGGCGAGAGCCAGTGCGAGGAGCGTGGTCATCAGTCCGACGACGAAGAACCGTCGCGCCATTGATCGTGTCCCTCCATCCCTGGTGTAGAATCCAGGCACCGATTGGGCATTGGTGCCGCCCCGCCCCTCGGGAAACAAGGGATTTTTGGGGGACACCCCCAACCCCCTGCCCTGACGGGGCCTCTGCTGGGAAAACACTCTGGGTGAGCGATTTGCTGTTACTCACCCAAAGCGTAGGGGGCTTCGATGAACGGTGGATCAATAGCGAGGGATCAGAACTGTCACGTGGGCCAGAGCCTGAGGGAGGGGCGAGACGGGGGCCAGATGAGCGATAGCCAGGCACCGCCGGGGTCCGCCGAGCTCCAGCCAGCGGCGATCACGTCGTACAACTGGCGCGCGAGTTGCGCCTGGACCTGGGTTGCCACCTGCTCGGTAGTGTCGCTGGCCAGGGCGACGAGCACGAATTCGCCGCCCGGCCCGGTGATGATGCCGGCGTCGTTCACGACACTCGGCAGGTTGCCCGTCTTGTGCGCGACCCGAGCTTCCGGTGGCAGCTCCGCCGGGAACCGATCGTTGACCTGCTGGCGAGCGAGCATCTCTCCCATCTGGGCGTCGCGGTCCGAATCAATCAATCTCCCCTCGGCCAGACGGGTGAAGAAGCTGAGAAGGTCGCCGGGCGACGTCGATGCCAGGTCCGCCCGCCAGTCGGTGAACTCCGTCCGCCTCGCGCCGACCGGCAGGCCGGTCTGGGGAAGGCCGAGCTCCTCGCACGCCTCGTTCAGGCGCTCCCAACCAACCCGCTCAGCCAGCAGGTGCGCGGCCGCGTTGCTGCTGACCGTGATCATCGCCTCGAGGGCGGTGGCCACGTCAATCGGCTCGCCGAGGTGCAGCGGATCCTCGTCAGTGGCCTCCACGAAATGGCGCTCCTCGGGCACCAACACCTCGGTCATCGGGACCTCGTCGCGGAAAACCGCGTACATCACGATGAGCTTATAGAGGCTCGCCGCCGGGAAGTACTGGTCGCCATTGATGAGGACCGTCTCTCCGGTCTTCAGGTCCCGGACGGCGACGCCCCAGGTGCCCGGTTGGCCGTCGATTGCCGCTTCCACGATCTCGGCCAGCGATGGCCCCGCTGCCTCGGCAGGAAGCCCTACCGCGAGAGTCAGCATCAGCGCCAGGGCGGTCCCCAGCAGCGGAAGGCACGGCCGGGTCATCCGTGACTCCTTCGTGCGCCTTGTGTCCTTGTGGGGAACGTCGGCGCTTTCCCGACTACCGCAATCGTATCACCCTGTACCCCGGATCGGGTGACGGCTCTTCCGAGGCATCGGGGCTGGGCCGGTAGTTCGCGGTGAGCCGAGCCGGAAAGACGACCCGATCCGGGTCGCCGTCGCTCACGTAGCGGTCTTCCGGATGCTCCTCGAAGTGGCGAAACACGTTCTCGAGCACCACGGGGATGGCCTGGGTGCGCTTGACGTGCAGGAAGTCCGTCTCCTGATGGTCGGGGGCCGTCATCGGTCCCCCGCCGACCTCGAGGATGGCCCGGTGGCGATAGCTCACCCCTTCAAACGTGCCCGCGAGGACCGGACGCAGGTCCTCCGGGTAGACCCCGTGCGGCGGGTTGAAGACGTTCACCTGGTAGCCCGGCACCGCTTCCTGGATCGTGTTCGTCGTCAGGGCGAGCTGGCGAACGGTCTCTTTCTCGCCGACCTCGGCGAGATTGGCGTGCCAGAGCGTGTGGTTACAGATCTCGTAGCCGCGCTGGGCCAGATACTGGAGCTTCTGCCGGCCGTACTCCGGCTGTCCGAACAGGTCGTTCGGCGGATCGGCTCCCGGGAGGACGCAGAAGACCGCCGCCCGGCCGAAGTCCGGGTGCTCGGCGATGAACGCCTCCAGGATGCCCAGACCCGAGGAGGGGTCGACCTTCAGGTCGCCGTTGGGATCGACGATGAACTGGAACTGGCTCCGGTTCGAGTCGTCGAACGTGAGGACCACTGGCGTCTTCCCGGCGGGCACTCGCACTCGGTTGTCGAGCAGGTCGTTCAGCCCGGTCAGGTGATAGCCATGGCGGTGGAGGTAGTCGAGGTCCTGGCGGAAGTGCTCGCGCGTCCGGGTCCACCGGAGCTCCTCGTCGCCGATCACGTGATACTCGAGCACCATGAGATCGCCAAGCTCGTTCGGTCGGATGTCACTCAGGCGCGGGGCGGCGGTCGGCGAAGGCTCCGGCACGGCCGTTGGCTCCATAGTTGGTTGAGCGATCAGCTCGACCGTCGGGCTTGCCGTCGGTTCGGCCTCGCGCGGCATTCGCTCCTCCGCAACTGGTGTGGCGCTACAGGCAGCAAGGACGACAACCAGCGTGATGATCTGCCCCAGAGCGCGCCATTGCGCTCCTGGCGTCCGCCGGAACATGTTACCTCCCTGGTACGAGTGAGTGTGGATGTGGGAACCTCACCCCCTGCGCCCGCCGTTCCTGCGCCGGTCCGACGCGGAGAGGGGGGACGGGGCCGGACCTCACCCCCTGCGCCCGCCGTTCCTGCGCCGGTCCGACGCGGAGAGGGGGGACGGGGGTGAGGTCTGCCTGAGTGGTGGGCGAGACCTCACGACGATGGTTTCGGGTCGAACCCACCTTTCCGGTAGGTGTTGGACGGGTCCCAGAGCATCCAACCGGTAATGTCGTTGTCAGAGGTGGCTTGCTTCTGGACCCGCACCTCCCGATCGCCGTAGGGAATGTCCAGTGTGTAGTCGTTGTAGTACTGGAGCCAGGGCCGGAGCTGCGCGGCAGAGCCGGCCGCCTTCAAACGCTCGCTGGCTCGCTTGAGGCTCTCGTAGACGATCTCGTAGGGGTGCGCCGCCGCGTCATCCGAGAAGGTCGGGCCGTCCGCGACCGGTATCCCGTCCCAGTAGAGCGTCGGATAGACCATCGGCGAGATGACGTCGACGTACCGGGCGATCGTCTCCAGGTTCTGGCCGATGCCCATGTCGTCGGTACGCCAGCAGACGTAGCCGAAGACGTCGACCGCCAGCGTCGCGCCAGTGGGCTCGAGCGCCTGGCGTGCCCGCTGAAGGAAGCCGCTGATCGCTCGGACGCGGTTCTCCATCGTCTTCGGCTGGGAGACGGCGACCGCGTCGACCGAGGTGCCGGCGCCCGCGTCGGTGGGGAAGCGGATGTAGTCGAACTGGATCTCGTCGAACCCGAACTCGGCCGCCTCCTTCGCGATCGCGACGTTGTAGTCCCACACCTCTTCCTTGAAGGGGTCAGTCCAGGCGAGCCCCTCGCGGTCGATCCAGAGGCCACCAGTCCGGCTATCCTTCACCCCGAGGTCGGGCCGGGTGCGAGCCAGTGGATTGTCCTTGAACACGACGATCCGGGCGATCAGGTAGATGCCCCGCTGTTTCATCTCCCGGACGAACTCTTCGACGTTCGGGATCATGATCTGCTGCTGGGCGCCCACCTGCTGTACCATCGGGATCCGGCTCTGGTAAGCCAGCCAGCCCCGGTCCCCCTTGATGTCGATCACCAGGGCGTTTGTCTCCGTGCTCTCGATCAGCTTGACCGCGTTGCCGAGGAGCTCATCGCTGCCAACGCCGTAGTAGGTCAGGTACAGCGCACGGATCGGACGTGGCTGAAGCGCGATATCGAGCCTGCTCTGCTGCCTGACCTCCACCTGGATCGGCGCGTAGCCCAGCTTGCGCACCGTCAGGGTCGCATCGGAGGGCAGACCGGCCAGGCGGTAGTGCCCCGTATCGTCGGTGGTCGTCCCCACCGTTCCGGCGCTCACCCGCGCACCGGCGACCGGCTTGCCCTGCTTGTCCACGACGGAGCCCGTCACCGCATCCGGGCGCAGCTCGACTCTCAGGTCGGCCTGGCCCTGGAATGTGAGATCGGCCGGCGAAAACCCCGGGGCTCGGATGGTCAGCCCCACGCCGTGTCGGACACGCTCCAGTCCGACTTCGCCGGTGTCGCCGACTGGCCGCGCCTGGCCCTCGAGCTCGACCGTCGCTCCGGCGACCGGATTGCCGGTCCAGGCGTCGACGATGCGAAGCGTGAGCGTGGTGGGTTGAAGGGCGATGGCGACGGGACTGTCGGCGTCGTCTACTCCCAGGGTGAACCGGGCCGGGGAGTAGCCCGATGCTTCGGCCACGCCTTCCCTGCCCGGCTTCACTGCCGAGAGGTTGAACCTGCCGTCCAGGCCGGTCGTCAGCTTCCGGTTCGCCACAGTGATGGTGGCGTCTGCCACCGGCTGGCCGGTGGCTGCGTCGGCGACTATGCCGCTCAGCAGGTACGGGTCAAGCGTCGCCTGCACGCTTCGATCGAAACCCAGCACGACGCTCGTGGGCCGGTAGCCGTCGAGGTCGAGCTGGACCGTTAGCCCCGGGCGGACGCCACCGACCGAGAAGTGGCCGTGCTGGTCGGTCAGGGTCGTCTGTCCCGCGGCGGCGACCGCGACATTGGCGAGCGGCTGCCCCGTCAGCCGGTCGAGGACGATGCCCTCGACCTCCCGCTCGCCAATCAGCAGAGAAGAACTGAGGAGAGAAGAACTGGTCAGAAGGACTGCGCCAGCCACGACCATAAGGAGTGAAAGCACAATGACGAGGTGATGGCGGCGCGCGCGACCGGATGGGTTGGGCATGCGTATCGGACCCCCTGCTCCCTGACTGGAATGATGGCCTATCCAACACAACAGATTTCGCAACTTGCGTGCCTAGCTGATGGGCCCTGGATAGGACATGTGCCTCTCAAGCCATCGGAGCAAGGGAAGGGGACGCCGGTCCCCCAGGAGTGGGCAGGAATGGTCGTCGGCGGCGGGAACGGCCCTCATC
>JACPQP010000369.1 GCA_016190465.1 Chloroflexota bacterium | reverse complement strand
GAAGGGGGAGGAGCCGCCGCTGCGGATCGCCCGCGGCAAGGAGCGAGAGCGACGGCAGCGGGTGGACGCGGCCGGGAAGGCCCGCCCGCAGGAGCAGCGCGAGCGGCGGGCCGCGCTGCGCGAACCGACGGGGGGGAGTCGCCGGGACCGTGGTCGGTAACGCGCAGCGGTGCAGGCGCAGCCGCAAGCGGAAGGGGCCGAGCGGCATCGGGAGTTGGCGCGACGGCGGCAGGCGGACGCCCACGGGCGGGAGGAGCGCGAGCGGCTGCGGCAGCGGGAGTCGGTGGCCGGGATCGCTCCCGTGCGGGTGGGGATCGCGGTGCGGGTGATCGTGGACAACGGTCCGCGGCGCTGCCGGGGGCTGCCCCGGTTCACGCGGGGAGCACCCGTGACGGCGGAGTGGGTGGTGTCGGCGCTGGAGGCGCTGTTGCCAACGGAACGGAAGGACCGGATCGCCGATGGGGGACAGCACTTCACGGCGGAAGTCATGAAGAAGCTGGCGAAGGAGAGGGGTTTCCTTCGCGTGCCCTTGGCGAAACACCGGGCGCAGAGCAACGGGAGAGCCGAGCGATTCATCGAGACGCTGAAGGCCTGGTTGGCCAACAAGGAGTGGCGAACCGCCGAGGACCTGGCCAACCGGTTGCGGGAGTTCTTGCACGACGACAACGACCGCCCACACCAGGCACCAGGGCCGGGAAGTGGCCGGGCTGTCTCCCAACGAGTATGCTGCCAGGATGGCTGTTATATGACATCATCGGGACCACAACAAAAGAGATGTGTTGCTGGCGATGAGTGGTGTATAATACGCCTATGCGACTTGCCCCGCGGGTGGAGGGCCGGTCTGCTGATCAACGTGGAGAGGAGAACGGCAAGATGGCACCTGGTGGATATGCTAATCGCATCGCGCGCGTGGATCTGACCAAGGGCAGCGTGTCCTACGAGTCCATCCCGGAGGAGTGGGCCCGCAAGTACGTCGGCGGACGCGGGCTGGGTGTGCGCTACGTGCTGGAGAATGGGCCGCGGGTCGAGCCGTTGTCGTCGGAGAACATCCTCTGCTTTATGAACGGCCCGCTCACCGGCAGCGAGGCCAACATGAGCGGGCGTCTGGCCATCGTGACCAAGTCCCCGCTGACCGGCACGGTCACCGACAGCCACCAGGGAGGCTGGGCGGCGGCGCGGCTGCGCTGGGCGGGCTTCGACGGCCTGATCTTCAAGGGTAAGGCGGAACAGCCGGTCTACGCCTACGTCCACGACGGGCAGATTGAGCTGCGGGATGCCGCGGCGCTGTGGGGCAAGGGCGTCCACGAGACTGTGCGCCACTTCCAGCAACTCTACGGGGAGAAGGACCTCAGTGTGATCGCCATCGGTCAGGCTGGCGAGAACACGGCGCGCTTCGCCTGCTGGATCAACGAGTTCGACCGCGCCAGCGGACGCGGCGGCACGGGGTGCGTTGGCGGCAGCAAGCACTTGAAGGCGATCGTGATCAAGGCCGAGCGGGCGATGCCCAGGCCGCAAAACGCCGATGCCTGGCCGGCGGCCCACCGCCGCGCGCTCGCCACGCTTATGGACGAGAAGAACGTGACGAGCCCGCGCAAGGGGGGGCTCTCGGTCTACGGCACCAACGTGCTGATGAACATCGTGAGCAACATGGGGGCGCTGCCCACCCGCAACAGCCAGCTCACCTCGTTTGGGGAGAAGGCCGAGCTCATCAGCGGCGAGCACGTCAAGGAGCACGTCCTGGTGGACGATCCCACCTGCCACGCCTGCCCCGTGGCCTGCAAGAAGGAGGTCGAGATCAAGAGCGGCCCCTACGCCGGGCTGCGGATGGAGAGCGTGGAGTACGAGTCGGCCTGGGCGCTGGGGGCGAACTGCGACTGCGCGGACGTCGCCGGCGTCGCCAAGCTGATCGACACCTGCAACGACCTCGGCTTCGACACCATCGAGATGGGCAACGTCCTCTCGATGTATATGGAGGCCAGCGAGCGGGGCTACGTGAACGGCGCCGGAGGGTTGAGCTGGGGCGATGTCCCCAGGATGATCGAAACGATCGCCAAGATCGCCAGCCGCGAGGGCATCGGGAACGTGCTGGCCGAGGGCACCGAGCGGGCGGCCCGGCACCTCGACCACCCCGAGATCGCGATGACCGTCAAGGGCCAGGCGATCCCGGCCTATGACCCGCGTGGTCTCAAGGGTATGGGCATCGCCTACGCCACGAGCAATCGGGGCGCCTGCCACCTGCGCGCCTACACTCCGGCCAGCGAGCTGGGCCTGATCCCGCTCAAGACCGACCCGCTGGCGTCGAAAGGCAAGGGCGACCTGACCAAGCTCATCCAGGACCTCTTCGCCTTCTCCGACAGCATGGACATCTGCAAGTTCAGTTCGTTCGCCGAGGGGGCCGAGGAGTACGCCCTCCAGTACACGGCCATCACCGGCCTTCCTTGCACGGCAGACGACGTACTCAAGACGGGCGAACGGATCTACAACCTGGAGCGCTACTACAACAACCTGGCCGGCCACCGCGAGGGGAGCGACTACCTGCCGGAGCGCTTCCTGAAGGAGCCCTCCACCATGCCCGGCTCCCAGGGACACGTCTGCGAGCTACCGGAGATGCTCGCGGAGTACTACCAGGCCCGGGGGTGGATCGACGGGGTGGTTCCGGAGGGGAAGCTCAAGGAACTGGGCATCATCTAGCCGGATCTCAGATCGCAGATTTCCGATTGCAGATTGGCATCTGCAATCGGAAATCTCGAATCTGCAATCCCCGTCTCAGCCCCCCGCCCGGAGCAGCTTCTTCTCCAGACACGGGTGCAGGCGGGCCACCGCGTCGGCAGCCCCGTGGAGCTCGAGGCGCACCCGGCCAACCCGGAGCGAGCCCAGGCAATAGTCCTCGACGTGGATCAGGCGCACGGCCCATCGCTCTCCGCGATACCAGCCGTCGGCCTGTGCCTCTCCACCCAGCTCCTCCAGGTACTCACCCAGGAGCCAGCACGGGATGCCGGTGACCGTCAGCTCGAGAGCTGGCGCGGCGGGCCCTTCATCGCTCATCGGAGAACTCATCAGCGTCCTGATCCAGCCCCGCCGGCTACGGGAGGGAACAGCGCGAACGTGTCGTCGGGGCCGAGCACCGTTTCCAGACCGTGCCTCAGGTACGGCGCGTCCCGCCCGTTGACGAGCACGTGGACGTGGGGAAGAAGGTTCCCGTCCTCGCCCAGGAGCTCCGGACGCAGGCGGGGATATCGAGCGGCGACCTCGTCGATCAGCGCCCGCACCGTGATCCCCGAGGCGACCGGGATGTCGACCGTCTTGCTGCCGACGATCTGGCGCAGCGTCGCGTAGAAACTCACTTTCACAATCTCAAGGATACACCTTCAGCCAGGAGACGGCCAGCGCTGCACCGGCGCCGAGGGCCCGGTCAGGGCGCGGTCCTGGGGGTGTCTCCCAGACTAAACGGGCAATGGCTCCGGCATCGTCGCCATCAATTCGCTGATCGAGCGCCCCGCGTGGAGGCGGGTAATCGCCTCGGCCAGGAGATCGGCGATCGTGAGGATGGTCGTCCGGGGGGGGGCGGCGCTCCGGCGGCAGCGGTACGGTGTCGGTGACGATGAGCTCGTCGAGTGGCAAGGCCGATAGCCGCTCGACCGCCGGTCCAACCAGCAGAGGGTGGACCGCGGCAACCCGGATTGGCGGCCGGGCGCCCGCCGCCCGTAGGGCCTCGACCGTCTCGACGATGGTGCCACCCGTCGCGATGATGTCGTCGATGAGGATGGGCGCGTGGTCACGCACCTCCCCGACGACAGTCCGCACCTCCACCTCACCCGCGGATCTCCGCTGCTTGTGAACCACGACCAGCGGCACTCCCAGCGCGCGCGCGTAGCGGTCGGCGAGCTTGGCCCGGCCGACGTCGGGCGCGACGACCACCGCGTCGGGGGCGCGGGTCGTGCGGAGGTAAGCGGCGATGATCGGCAGTGCGCTGAGGTGATCCATGCCGATGTCGAAGAACCCCTGAATGGCCGGCGTGTGCAGGTCCAGCGAGACGACCCGGTCCGCGCCGGCGACGGTGAGCAAGTTCGCGACGAGCTTGGCGCTGATCGGCTCCCGGCCGGTTGTCTTCTTCTCCTGGCGCGCATACCCGTAGTAGGGGATGATCGCGGTGATCTGGCCGGCCGAGGCGCGGTGGAAGGCGTCGATCATGACGAGCAACTCCATCAGGTGCTCGTTCACGGGTGGACATGTCGACTGGATGATGTAGATGTCCGCGCCCCGGATGCTCTCCTCGATCTGGACGTGCGACTCCCCGTCGGCAAAGCGGCGCAGCTTTCTCGCCCCCAATGGTACGCCCAGGTGCGCTGCCACCCGCTCGCTCAACTGGACGTTGGCCGAACCGCAGTAGACGCGCAGATCCATCGATTGTCCCACTCCCGCACCCCCTCATCTGTCGGCGCTTACGGGTCACCAAAGACAGTGTGTGAGAACCCCTCACCCCCTGCCCCCTCTCCGCGTCGGAGAGGGGGGGCCGCCATCCCCCTCCCCGCGTCGGGGAGGGGGGAAGGGGGGAGAGGTCCGCCCCCTGCCGCCGTTCCTGAGCCGGGTCCCACAAGGGGAGAGGGGGGAGCGCTTCCTTCAT
>JACPQP010000368.1 GCA_016190465.1 Chloroflexota bacterium | reverse complement strand
TCGCCCCGGACTTCCAGAACGTCCGTGAGGCCGGGTCGCTCGGCTGTGAGATCGTGGCCCCGGCCGACGACCTCATCTGGGTCCACGAGGGCTGGGTGCGCACCGAGGCCGATCTCCGGAAGCTGCGCCAGATCGACCCGCTGGCCACCGGCCTCCAGCGCCGGACGATCGAGTTCGCCCGGCGGATGCGGGAGCTGGCCGACCGCTATGTCGTCCGCCTGAAGGATGGCGCCGAGATTCGGCCGGGCGCGACGGCGCAGTTGCCGGCGGGCACCATGGGACCCTTCACCGTCGCTGGCCAGCTCGCCGGGGTGACCGAGCTGCTGGTCGCGCTCTACGAGCGCCCCGAGTTCGCCCGCGAGCTGCTGGCGATCGTGACCGACAAGATCATCGACTGGATGGCCTACTGCGAGCAGACGCAGGGCATGGGTGTGCTGGGCATCGCCGACGACTACGCCGGCAACCTCTCGGCCCCGCACTTCCGCGAGTTCGTGCTGCCCTGTCTGCGACGCATCCGGTCCCACTTCCCCGGGGCCTGGTTCCGCTTCCATATGTGTGGCAAGGTGGACCACCTCGTGCCGGTCCTGGCAGACGAGCTGCGCATCCAGGAGTTTGGCCTTTTCGGCTTCGAGTTGGACAAGCGCCGGGTCCAGGCAGTCATGGGCGGCCGCGTGGTGCTCGTGGGCAACGTCGCGCCGATGAACGTCTACGGCGGCACGCCGGACTCGGTGCTGGACGAGTCGCTGGAGGCGTTGCACGTCTTCGGGCAGGGAAGCGGCGGATTCATCCTGACCGATGGCGCCAACATCCCCCCGGGATCGCCCGTCGAGAACGTCAACGCGATGTGGCGGGCGGCCAGACAAGTGGTGCGGGAGGCTGCCCCCTCACCCCCTGCCCGCCGTTCCTGAGCCGGGTCCGACGCAGAGAGGGGGAGCCGCCACCCCCCTCCCCGCGTCGGGGAGGGGGGAAGGGGGGAGAGGTCCGCGCCCCGCACCCCCTGTGGGTGTCCCGTCCCCCTGGCTCACCGAGAAACACGAAAGGAGGTCGACGACTATGCGACTCGCGGACAAGGTGGCCATCGTCACCGGAGCCGGCCGGGGCAACGGCCGGGGCATCGCCCGGGGGCTGGCTCGGGAGGGCGCCGCGGTGGCCGTGGCCGACATCATCGAGGAGAACGCCCGGAAGGTAGCCCGGGGGATCGAGGATTCGGGCGGACGGGCGATCGCCCTCAAGGTGGACGTGACCGACCCGCAGAGCGTGCAAGGGATGGTGGACGCGACACTGGCGGCGTTCAGCACGATCACCACCCTGGTCAACGACGCGGGCGTCATCTCGCGCATCCCCTTCTTCGAGACGACGAAGGAGGAGTTTCAGCGCGTGGTCGACGTCAACCTGACCGGCACCTTCCTGGTGGCTCAGGCGGTGGCTCGGGTGATGGTCAAGGCCGGTGGCGGGTCCATCATTAACATCGCCTCCCAGGGGGCCGAGCGGGGGGCCTACGAGCTGGTGACGTACTGCGCCTCGAAGGGCGGGGTCAAAACCTTCACGATGGCGCTGGCGGTCACCCTCGGTCAGTACAACATCCGGGTGAATGCCATCGCCCCGGGGCCGATCCCCACGGACATGACGGCGGCCTCGCTGGGCGACCCCGTGCGCCGGGCCTCCATCGAGGCCGGCATCCCGCTCGGTCGCCTCGGCACCCCCGAGGATCTGGCCGGCATCTGCGTCTACTACGCCTCCGACGAGTCGTCCTGGGTGACCGGCTCGACGATGTGGATCGACGGCGGCGGCCTGGCTGGCCTGGCCCGAGCGCCAATTGCCAGGAAGTGAGGGCTCGCCATTCTCCATTCGCCTCGTCGGGGACCTGGAGTAGGAGGATCGCCATGCGGCTGAAAGACAAGGCAGCGCTCGTCACCGGAGCGACCGCGGGGCTCGGCCAGAGCATCGCCGAGGCCTTTGCCCGGGAGGGTGCGGCGGTCCTGGTGACCGGGCGGGACGCCGCTCGGGGCGAGGCCGTGGTGGAAGGGATCCGGTCGAGCGGCGGACGAGCGCGCTTTCGTCGCCTGGACGTGACGGCCGAGGAGGAGGTCGAGGCCGCGGTCGCGGCGACGGTGGACGAATGGGGCCGGCTGGACGTGGTGGTCAACAACGCCGGCTACTACGGCCCGGCGTCGATGCGTCCGCTGGCGGAGCTGCCAGTGGCCGAGTGGGACCGGGTGATCCAGGTGAACCTGCGGGGGCCCTTTCTGGTCTGTCGGGCGGCCATTCCGGCGATGATCCGGCAGGGCGGTGGCGCCATCGTGAGCATCGCCTCCATCCGGGCCATCCACTGCTCCCACAACTTGCCGGCCTACACCGCCTCGAAGGCCGCCCTGATCCAGATGACCAAATCCATCGCGCTGGACTACGGCGCCCAGAACATCCGCGCCAACGCCATCCTGCCGGGCGTCCACGACACGCCGGGCGGCCAGCAGAGCTACACCGACCGCGAGGAATATCTGCGCCGGATCGCCTCGCTCACGCCGCTGGGCCGGATCGGCCACCCGTCCGGCATCGCCTATGCCGCCGTCTTCCTGGCCAGCGACGAGGCGGCCTACATCACCGGCGCGACGCTGGTCGTCGACGGCGGGCGCATCGCCGGTGAGTATCGGCCTCACAGGAGTGGCCCCAGCACCCGCCGAGCCTGATCGATCCCCGCGAGCTGGGCCGGGCCGGACACCTCGCGCTCGATGGTGAGGGCACCGGTGTAGCCCAGCGCCTTCAGCTTCGGGATCAGCACCGGGAAGTTGACCCGGCCCTCGCCCAGCGGCTTTTCCACCCCGAGCTGCCGGCCGTTGGTGGGGTACTCCCCGTCTTTGGCGTGCACCCCGCGCACGTACCGTCCGATGATGTCCAGCGCATCCACCGGGTTGGCCTTGCCGTACATGAGCAGGTTGGCCGGGTCCAGGTTGATGCCGAGGTTGTCCGTGCCGATGTCCTCGATGGTCCGCAGGAGGGTGATTGGCGTCTCCTGGCCGGTCTCGAAGCAGAAGATTCGCCCGTGGTCCCGGCAGTGGGTCGCCACCTCTCGCAGCGCCTGGACGACATCGTGGTAGAGTGGGTCGCCAGGGGCCTCGGGGAGGAAACCCACGTGGGTGGTGATGCCGGACACGTCGGCCCGGCGGGCGAACTCGGCGCCGCGCTTGAGCCGCTCCACCGCCGCCGGGCGCGTCGCGGGCGGCACCAGGCCGATGGTGGCCGGGCCGTCGACGAAGTTCCAGATCTGCCCGTCCCGACAGTGGGTCCAGATGGTCGTCAGCTCGATGTCGCGCTCGGCGGCCGCCCGGCGCACGCGGGCGGCTATGTCCACGTCGAGCACGCGGGGGTCCGAGACGGCAACCTGGCAGGTGGGAAACCCGAGACGGGCGACGTGATCCAGCGCCGGCTCCGGCCCCTCGGCCAGGGTCAGCCGGACGATGATGCCGAGCTTGAGGGTTGTCATCGCGCCTCCATCCGCCGTCCCTACTGGACGGCCCTCCGCCAGGCAGGTGCCTGACTCTACCTTCACCTGGCGCCTCGATTCTACCTGCTCGCGTCCGGGCTGGCAACGGGCCGGGCGGCTTGTGAAAGGGCTGAGCAATCGTCGGTCATCCGGGCGATTGCATACGTTCCGCGGTATGGTTGACAGCGACCGGTTCGTGGTGCAGGATGATGATGGATGAAGTTCAGGAGGTGTGGCGATGCCTCTTGCCCGGGTCCTGGCGCGCGGCCAGGTGACGCTTCCGCGCGACGTTCGGCGAGGTGCGCAGATCAAGCCGGGGGATATCCTGAACATCGAAGTTGTCGGCCCGGGCCGCCTGCGCTTCACCGTCTTGCCCCGTCTGAGCCCGCGCGACCTGCGGGACCGCTATCCCATCGAGCGGCCGATCGACGAGGCCGCAGACCGCGAGGCGTGGCAGGCGTTCGCGGCTGTGGCCGCGCTAAAGGGATGAGATGGCCGACGGTCTGGTTGACACCAATGTGTTTCTCCACGCCCTGACCCACGATGCCCACGCCGAGGAGTGTCTCCGGTTCCTGGAGGATGAATGTGACCACTGACGTGATCCCGACCATGGTGGATCGCATCGTTCGGCAGTTCCATCCGGTGCGGGTTATCCTGTTTGGCTCGCGGGCCCGGGGCGACGCCCGTCCCGATAGCGACGTCGACCTGCTGGTCGTCCTGCCCCACGGTGCCGACAAGCACCGGGCCACGGTGGCGATCCTGGACGCGCTCGCCGACCTGCCTGTCTTCAAGGACGTGGTTGTCACTACCCCAGACGAGATCGCTCAGCGAGGCGACCTGGTCGGAACGGTGCTACGGCCGGCACTTCGAGAGGGGAAGGTGCTCTATGACCGAGAACCAGCAGCTTGAAGAGGCTCGGCGGTGGCTCCGCTAGGCCCGCGAGGATCTCGACACGGCCGAGGCAATCGTGCGGCAAGCCGGCCCATTTCGGCACGCGTGCTTCCTTGCCCAGCAGTCAGCCGAGAAAGCGATCAAGACGGCGCTCGTCTTCCTCCGGATCGATTTCCCGTGGCGCCACGACCTGGATGCGCTACGGAACTTGCTGCCGTCCGAGTGGCGGGTAACGGTGGACCATCCCCGTCTGGCCGGCTTGAGCATCTGGGCAATGCGGGCGCGCTATCCCGGCTCCTGGCCCGAGGCCACCGAGACCGATGCGCGAGAGGCGGTCACGCAGGCGCGAGCGGTGTGGCAGTCGGTGTGCCGGGACCTGGGCGAGCACGGTCTCGATCCAGAAGCGGGCCGGTGAGCGCTCGCCAGTAGCTCCACACAGGAGGCGATGGTGGCTACCCAACCCGAGCGAATCATCCTGACCTACGACGACTACCGGCAGCTCCCCGAGGACGGGAACCGGTACGAACTCTACGAGGGTGAGATCGAAGTGACGCCAGCGTCGGGAAGCCGCCACCAGCGAGTCGTGGGAAATCTGGACTGGGCTCTGGAGAGCCACGTCCGCCCGCGCAACCTGGGGACCGTCCTCTTCGCGCCATTGGACGTGCTGCTGAGCGAGACCACCGTGGTGCAGCCGGACATCCTGTTCGTGGCGCGCGAGCGGGAGGGGACCATCGGCGAGCGCTACGTCGGCGGCCCGCCCGACCTGGTGGTCGAGGTGCTCTCCCCGACGACGAGGCACCGCGATCGCGTGATCAAGCGCCAGTTGTACGCGCGGTTCGGCGTCCCCCATCTCTGGATGCTCGATCCGGATCAGCGCCGGTTCCAGGCGTTCAACCTGGTCGAGGGCGGCTACCAGTTGAGCGTGGAGGGGCAGGCCGACGAGACGGTCAGCGCCGCGCCGTTCCCCGATCTGACCATTCGCCTGGGCGAGGTGTGGGCGTAAGCGATCCCGCCAGTTGGGTTACCGACCCTCCCATCGCACGGATGCCGGTGGCGAAGGGGGACAAAGCGAGACTTTATCCATTCAGGCCGCAAACGCGAGCGTCTCGGTGAGGCCCGCCGAGAAGGGAGGCTTGCCTGATGACCTGACGTGTGGTACAACCGGGATCCCAAGGGTCAGGGTGGCTCAAAGCTCGCGGCGACGCATAGCCTCAAGCTGGCGGCGATTGACGCTCTGACACGATGCAACGCACGAGGAGGGCATCTCATAGATCATTCTGACGCGAGCATGCTGCAACGTGTCGTCGCGCGCTACGTCCGGTCCAGATCCAGTTGGGCGAGCCCGGAGCAGCGAGTTCTCGTCGTGACCGCGCCTCACGACCTCTATCCCGGCTGCCTGCTTTGGGGTGCGGTAGGAGACGCCCTTGGTCGTCCTGCGGAGAGAGGAGACCCTGCCGAGCTCCTCCGCCGCTACGGTCCCGACGGGCTCGCCCACTACCACCCCTGGCGGGGCTACCGTGGCGGCCCGGTCGGCACGATCACCGACGACACCCAGCTCACGATGGAGCTCGCCCGGAGCCTCATCGCGACCCGAGGCGACTTCGACCCTGCCGACTTCGCACGCCGGCTCGTCGCCTGGCTGCCCATCGGCCGGGGCAAGGGTCGGGCGACGACGCAGGCGGTACAGGCCCTCGCAGGCGGCGCGCCCTGGTGGGAGGCGGGCCTGGAGGCCAACTCGGCCAGCAATGGGGCGGCGATGCGGGCCTCACCTCTCGGCCTCCTCTGGGCGCTCGCCCCGACCCCCGACGAGCTCGTCCGGGACGCTGTGCTCTCGGCCGTCCCGACCCACACGCATCGGGTCGGGGTCGCCGGAGCCGTCGTCATCGCCGCGGGAGTCGCCTGGTGCGTAAGGGAGGCCCTCCGTGGGACTACCGAGCTCGACCCGCACGCGTGCCTCGCCTTCGCCGCTCAGGCCATCGAGGGGATGGAGCGCGAGCCGACGATGGAGCGTAGGCCGGGCGGGCGCCCGGTCCGGCTGGCCGAGCGGGTCCGCGAGGTAAAAGAGCTTCTCACCTGGCCCGACCCGGCCGCGGTCTTCCGCCACACCTGGAACGGGGCCTACGCTCTCGAGTCGGTGCCGGCCGCTCTCTACTGCTTCCTGCGCTCGCCGGGCGACCCGCGGCAGGTCCTCCTCACGGCCGTCTACGCCGGCCACGACGCGGACACGGTCGCCGCGATGGCCGGCAACCTCGTCGGCGCCTGGGTCGGGGCCGAGCGCCTGCGGACAGGCGAGCCCGAGTGGTGGGCAGATCTGGAGTATCGCGACGAGCTCATCGCACTCGCCGACGCTCTGGCCGAGTTCGCAGTCGGGAAAGCCCAGGGCTACTAGGTCATCTGTACGACCTCCATCTGCTGTCTGCGGAATCACCCCACTACCAGCCCGTCGCGGTTACTACCCGCCACGTCGAGGACTCGACGGGTGATTGGCCCAGTCGAGCGTCTGCGGTCTCGGGCCACCTCGTCCCGATGGCCAACCGTGCCCGAGTCCGGCCGGGCCTGGGCCCTCCGCTGGGCCCTGGAGGTCGAAGCACAGCTCCGTGATCGCGCGGCAGTCGTCCTCATGGCGAAGCTTGCCCGGTAGTTCTGTCGAAGTGAGCCGCGACTCCTCGACAGCTCGGCGTGTGGTTGGTGCCAGGCCGTTCAGGCGCAAGTCAGGATACCGCTGGAGGAGCCGTCCTGCCTCCTGCAATTGCCCACTCAGCGCCAGCACCTCCACCTCGAGACGCACTGGGGTCAACCACCCGGGCGAGGGGTGGTTCTGAAATCCAGTCGAGACGATGACGTCACGCCTGATGTCTTCTTCGCGCGCTCTGGCTCAGTGGGCCTGCACCCGAAAGCGACGGCTGTTCGGATTCGCGTAGCAGTAGACACATGAATAGCGGCACTCCTGCGTGACGTAATCGCCGATGTCGGTGTGGACCGTGCAACCGCACTCGGTCCGACCCTTCATCTTGCGATCGGTGGCCTCGCCGCTCCGTCCACCCAGGAGAGGGCCATCGATGCAGGATCCCTTCTGGAAACCGGGACGACTGGCCAGGCCCGGCTCGGTGCAGGAGAGTAACTCCATCCCGTGTGTCGTCGCGATCTCGACCATCCTCCCAGCGATCGCTTCGAGTTCCGGCCCGTCCGGATCCCGTAGAGCGATGTGCGGGAACATCCGGTTGATGCGCTGCTCGAACTTCGCATAGCGGTCGGCCACACTGGTGAAACAGATCCGGACCTCCATCCTGGTGAGCTGGCGGCACACGTGGTCAAAGAAGTCGGGGTCCCAGCTACTTCGGCGCTTGCCACACTCGGTCCAGAAACAGATGGGGTCGTACCGCCAGGCGATCATCCTCGGCTCACCGCGCAGCCTGGCCAGTGACTCGACCTGGGCAAACACCTTCTCTAACGGCGGCACGTGCGGCTCCAGCCAGATCAGGTCCTCCCGTCGGGAGTTGATCGTGAAGTGGAAATACTGCGTCCGGTACTGGGCGAACTCGGCGTAGCGGTCGACATAGTGGGCGTAGTTTTTCGACCACCACACGATGGCCTGGACGTGCCTCGGTTCAAGGGAGACGTGGGTCAGCCGGAGACAGGGGTCGGAAGCGTAGCGGTAGACCGGGTTCGGTACGTCGACCCACCCCTCCCGGCAACGCTTGATCAGCCAGGGCAGGTAGAAAGCCGGGATGTCAGTGCGCTTGCTGGCGGAGATGACCCGTGGTCGTGGAGCTCGTAAGCGACCGATCTGTGCGTGGATGCAATCCGGCGTGCGGACGGAAGCCGAGTCTGCCCTGCTGCTGTCGCCAGTCTCCTCAGCGCTCCACCCCAGCCCCAGTTGCGTCGGTACTCCAGTCAACCGACCGGGCGGATTGTTCGTCGGCATTTCCGACCACCTCACTCTCAGGCGAGAAAGCCCGTTGGCCAAGCACTCAAAGAATCGGATGCTGAACTCGGCGATCGTCTCGCATGCGATGTGCTCCGGTATCGTCAAACTGCCAGGACATCGTTTCCAAAGATGAACACCGGATGTATTCTACCGCACACGAGCTGGCGCCAGCAAGCCATCTGCTGGTAGCTCTGGCAGTATCTTGCGTTGGTCAACCCTGCACGTGACAGTCTGTTCACAAGGCCAGGGCACCGCCCGTCCTGGCCGGCTTCCTGCGACGCCGGGGAAGGGGGAGGATTCTCCCCCTTTACCCCCGCCTGCCGGAGCATGAGCCCGGCAGGCCGAGCAGGAGGAATGGCACGCCGTGCGAAAGCTGCTCGCTCTTCTGACGCTGCTGGCATTCGCCCTGGTCGGGCCGGCCGCCGTGGCCGCGCCGCCCGACCCGCCCGAGGAGATCGAGTGGGTCCGCTTCGTCCACTACCGGCGGCCCATCCATCCGGGGATTGGCCCCGAGCCGGCCTGCCCACCCACCGCCACCGATTTTGCCTTCATCCGTGGGGGCATCCGCTGGCAGAGCTTCCCCGTGCGGTATCGCGTCCTGAACGCACCCGGCGGGGTCAGCCTCGGCGATGCCGCCGCCCAGGTCGAGGCCGCGTTCGAGACCTGGGACGCCGCCGACGACGTCACGGCCAACTTCTTCCAGCGAGAGACCAACGCGGGCGTGGCGGTGCAGGGGACGGTCCGCTGGGACAGCCTGGGGACCGGCCCGACCGCGCCGATCGCCGTGACCGGGGTGGGGATCTCCCGGGGGAGCAAGAGCATCGTCGCCTTCGAGGTGATCCTGAACAGCGACCTTTCCTGGGCGATCTTCCCCTTCGCGGAGTGCGCGCTCGCCGCGGGGCCGAACGCCTTCGACGTCCAGAACATCGTCGCTCACGAGGCCGGTCACGTCGTCGGGCTCGACCACGTAAAAAACCGGGAGGGCGCGCTCCTCACCCTGTACCAGTACAGCCAGGTGCGGGAGACCTACAAGCGGACCCTGGGCCCAGGAGACGTGGCGGGCATCCGGGCGCTCTACTAGTCCTCCAGCCGCACTTCTGCGGTGGTCATTCCGATGTCCACGGGAGTGCAGGCCGAACAGGTGGTTGCCACGCAGCCGCTGTCAGGGGCTCCGTTCTTCCGCGGGCATCTCTCGGCGGAGGCGCTTTGCCAGTTCCATCCTCACCTGCTCTCCTCTCTGGCCGGTGATCAGGTTGTCAGAGTTCGGCATGGCGGCTCTCCAGGCGGGTGATTGCTGCCTCGGGCATCGTGACGGACATCGGGGACGCCGTATCCGTCCGCGTGCGAGCCGCGTGCGCCAACGGCAACCAGTTGGCCCCGGCCGACGGGGCTGGCATCGCGGCACTTGCCGCGTCCACGCCGATGCTGGCGACGCTTCCCACGGATGCCATCATCCCATCCACCGCCAGCCGCCAGCGCGTCGGACGTGCCCTTCGCTTTGCGTAGGAGGATTCCCGGGCGCGGGACGCGGGCATTCGAGGGAGCTGTCAGGTTGAGAGCAGCCGAGACCTCCGCCACCGAAGTCCGTAACGCGAGCAGTGGGAGGCGGGATCACCGCCTCCCACACGCATGGCCTTGGTCGTGCATCCTCCAGCGACGGCCAGTCGACTGACTGCTGTCAGTAACCACGTCGCCCATCCTGTCGCTCTCGTCACTCCTCACATGCTGGCATGGAGCCTGGCAGGCGCTCAGGAGAAACCTGGTGGGAGGTTTCGGTGGATAACGGATCACCCGTGAGCGCGCCCGAACTCTCCCTCCGACCGACCGTTCTACCAAGTGCGTTCCGCGCCCGGAGTTGAGTGCCGGCTCCAAACGTAAATCAGTACGAACACCGACTCAGGCGACTGTTTCGTGGAGCTTCTCGCTCAGCCAGAGGTTGACAAGCGTCTCGGTCGTCAGCCCGCGTCGGTGAGCCTCCGCCATGATCCTGTCGGCAAGTTCGGGATCCACCGCGACGAGGTGGCGGCGCTCGCGCAGCGCCACCTCGAACTCCGTCTCCTCGGTCAGCTCCCAGTAGTCCGCCAGGTCGTGGGTGTCAAAGAACTCCGCGGCCTCCTCGACCGTGGCAAAGCGCTCGGGGATGGGCTCGCGCGCGTGCTCACGCTTTGCCATACTGCCTCCTCTCCGCCACAGTCATAAGTAGGTATCAGGAAGTTTTTGATGGTTTTGGGGACACCCCAAACCCCGCCAGGACGGGCTCCGCCCTTCCTGGACCTTCCCGGGACGCAGGTGAACTTTGCGAGACCTACTTAG
>JACPQP010000367.1 GCA_016190465.1 Chloroflexota bacterium | reverse complement strand
GGAGGAGGCCGCCCCCTCTCCTCGGGTGGGAGAGGGGGTAGGGGGAGAGGGGGCGCCCCGCCCAATGCAAGGTGGCCACTCCCCTGGGTGTCCCCCCACTCAGTGGGTTGCGGCCGCTCGCCGCCGTTGGCGAGCGGCCTCGAACAGGATCACACTCGCCGCGACGCCGACGTTCAGCGACTCGGCGCCCGCGGCCATCGGGATATGGGTGGTGCCACAGGCGACCTGCCGTGCCGAGTCGCTCGCGCCGGCGGCCTCGCCACCGACGATCAGCGCCGCGTCGTCCGTCCAGTCGACCTCGTCATAGGCGCGCTCGCCGGCCATGTCGGCCAACCAGACCGGACGGTGAGCCAACGCCCGGCGGATCGCCTCCCAACCGGCGCCGTCGACGATCGCCAGCCGAAAATGAGCGCCCATCCCGGCCCGCACCACCTTCGGCCCGAATGGGTCGGCGCAGTCCTCCGTGAAGACTACCTGAACCAGGCCCGTCGCCCACGCCGAGCGCAGAACCGTCCCCAGGTTCCCGGGGTCGCGCAGTCCATCGAGCACCAGAGCGAGCGGCCCAACGGCCTGCAGGATCTGAGTCGCGGGCAACGGCAACACCGCGAGCACCCCCTGGGGTGCCACCGTGGCGCTGGCCGTCCGCATCGCCCGCTCGCCGACGGAGAGCGGCTGGTACACCTCGAGCCGTGACAGCAGAGCCCGTCCGCGTGCCGTGTGAGTGAGGACGTCGCGAACGACGAGAACCGCCTCTGGCCGGACGCCCGCGTCGAGCGCCGCCTCGACCAGGCGAACACCCTCCACCACGTACTTCTGCTCGCGCCGTCGCACGCCGGCGTCCGCCAGAACCCGAACCGCCTTGATCCGCTCGTTGGCCGGACTGGTTATCTCGTCTCGCACGAGCCTGGATCAGGCCAGGGCCCCGCGCGCGACGCTCGCCAGCTCGCCAAAGGCGACTTCGTCGTTCACCGCCAGCTCGGCCAGCACCTTCCGGTCGACCTCGACGCCGGCCACCTTCAAGCCGTGGATGAGCTGGCCGTAGGTCAGGCCAATCTGCCGAGCCGCGGCGTTGATGCGGGTGATCCAGAGCTGGCGCATGTCGCCCTTCCGCTCGCGCCGGTGCGCGTAGGCGTAGCTCAGCGCCTGCAGCATCGACTCGTGGGCGCGGCGATACAGCGTGTGTTTGGTGGCCCGGTGGCCCTTGGTGAGCCCCAGCACTTTCTTGTGGCGGGCCCGGGCGGTAACTCCTCGCTTAACCCGTGGCAACTTGGTCTCCTTCTCTTTCAGGCGCCGTTGGGCAGCAATCGGCGCAGACGCTTCTCGTCGCCGGGGGAGACCGGCAGCATCTCGTCGTAGAGCGTCCGGGAGCGGTAAGAGCGCTTCCGACGAAGGTGGCTCTTGAGCCCCTTGGTGCGCATCAGCTTGCCGGTGCCGGTGAAACCGAGGCGCTTCTGCGCGCCTTTGTGGGTTTTCGCCTTTGGCATGTCATGCTCCCTGATGGAGTAATAACCTGGGGGACACCCGCAGACCCCCGCCCTGGCGGGCTTGCTCCTGACTGGTGAGCAGCAACCGGGGGGACTCCCCCAGACCCGCACCAAACAACGTGAAGCCACCGGTTCTCCAGGAACCAGTGGCTCGCGGTGATCTGCGGTCATTATAGCATAGGGTCCTACTTGCCGCAACGCGTTCAGCCCATCGTCGCTGGCCTCGTCCTGCGTACCCCCACCACGCGCCGTGCTATACTCCGGACACCAGGTCCGCGGCAACCAGCCGTCAGCCGGAGGCCGTCCAGTGGCCGCCGCGAGCTCCCGGGGCCTGGGGGAAGGCTCCTGGGTGGGCAGCTCCACGCGCGCGTGGGCCGTGGGGGTTGGACCGCGAAGGACGCGGAACGTTTGGACCACGAAAGGCGCGAAACGAGCGAAAGGTGCGAAACGAGCGAAAGGCGCGAAAGGGCCTTCCGCCTCCTTCGTAATCCGTATACCTACCCCTGTGAGCCTCTGTAACGGGGTGAGGGGATCAGTATCGCAGACGCGGGTTGATGGCTGGCGACTTCGCACAGCGGCTTCCAGAAAGGGTGGGACGTGTCGGGCGTGTGGGGCCAGTACACCCGGATCAAGCGCAATTTCCCCGATGCGCTCGTGCTGTTCCGGTACGGCGACTTCTACGAGCTGTTTGGCGAGGACGCGGAGCAGGCGGCGCCGGCGCTCGGGCTGGCGCTGACCTCCCGCGAGATGGGGCACGGCCGGCGGGTCCAGATGGCCGGCGTCCCCTACCACGCGCTCGAATCCTATCTTGCCAGGATCCTGGCCGCGGGCTTCAAGGCGGCGATCGTCGAGCAGGTCAACACCGGTGGTGTGGCGTCCTCCGCGGGGCGCTTGGGGCTGGGGGCTGAGGGCTGGGG
>JACPQP010000371.1 GCA_016190465.1 Chloroflexota bacterium | reverse complement strand
TTTCGACCACCACCTTCCGCCGCCGCGGGTGCAGGACCGAAAGATCTATGACCGGCGGCAGCAGGGCGGCCGCGATCACTACGATTCCTCGAACCCGTACGACTGGAACTTCAGCGTCCGGCAGTTCTCATTGACGGTTCGAACCACATGCTCCGGTGCGCCGTCGGGAATCTCGGCGCTGATCTCCAGCGTGATCTCCACGTTCGCGTTGGCGAGCGCGGTGAGGCGCTGAATCACCTCCCGAGTGATGACGCCAGCGTCGCGCTCAGGACGCAGGGCGTTGATCGGGACGGACCCGTGGAAACGCCGCGGCTTGCGAGGTAGGGGTGTAACAACGGACCGGCCACCTCCACCATCGCCGGTCGCCACGGCCGGCTCTTTGAGGCCTTGCCCGCTTCCCCGACCGTCGCCGTCTTCGGGATAGGCGGCCGCCGGTTTGACCTCCTGAGCCTGCCGCGGCTCCTCCTCAGCGGCCTCGCGCTGGCGGCAGGCCACCTCGGGCTTGACGACGACGCTGTGCTCGGTCAACGCGACACTACCGGTCTCGCCCATCCGCAGCCCACGATACCGCTTCTGCGGCTCGTCCCATCGCTCGGCGTAGGCGAACCCGTCGGCTGCCCAGGTCAGGGTCGCGACGCCCTGCCGGATCGCGTTGAGCAGAACGTCGCCGTCGCGCAGCCGTTCGAGGTAGAGGTACCTCGCGTAGTCGTCCCAGAGCTGCTTGACCGCGACGTGGTCGCCGCGCCAGAGGGGGATCTCGTCCAGCTTCGCTCGGAGGAGCGAGTAGCCGTACTCGGCGACGAGAAGCATCATATTCCGCAGCTTCCGGCTCGTCCGGACGGCGAGCGGGTCGTCGCCCTGGAGCCGCTGCTCGTCCCACTCGACCTCGCCGAGCGGCTCGGACTGCGACGGGACGAGGAGCCAGACCCACGTCTCCTTGATCCGCTGACCGACCGTCTCATCGGCCTGCTCGCGCTTCGATTTCGCCTGGTTCGACTGGAAGGCGTCGAGGTTGAGCGTCTCCCGCTCGTCCTCGATGGACTTCCAGGCGAGGTACTGCCGCATCGCCTGCTGGAGCTCGGCGAGCCGGGTCCGGTCAGGCGCGAGGAAGACGAGCATGTTCTTGTACAGGCGGGGGCCGCTGCCCCGCTGCTCGAGGATCGCCTTCGCCTCGCCGAGGCCCGCGCTCGCTCGGTCGCGGGAGGCGTGCGAGTCGTCCGGCCCGAGGATCACCAGGCGCGCCTCGGCCTCGTCGGGAACGTCGGCGCTGGAGGTCGGGCAGGCGTGGACGCGGACGAAGTCGCCCCGCTGGCTCGCCGCCTGGCGCACCCGCTTGCGGATCTCCTCGTCCACGACGTCCGGGTCCTGCTGGCCGGCCCGATCCTGCGCCAGACGGGCCACGCTCGGCTGGGTCGCAAACCAGTAGCGACGCCCATCGACGTAGAGGTGCGTCGCGTGGTCGGTCAGCCGGCGGAGGGCATCGCCGAACGTCGCGACGCTCTCGCCCGGCTGGGCGCAGCCGAGCTTGATGCCGCGGTCTTCGAGGCCGCGATTGCTCGTCTTGGCCGTCGGAGCCGAGCCGAGGTAGAGCGTCCGGGTGACGCGCCGGGACGCCGAATAGCGGCCGAGGTTGGGGTTCTCCTGGTCCAGCTTCAGCGGGAGCGAGTTCGGCCCGTCGACGTCCTTCTCGATGACCGGCACCCAGGGGTCTTCGAGGTAGCGCGTCAGCTCCCATTGGACCGACGGCTCGTCGATCGGGACGGTCGACGGCATGATCAGCAGGCCCCGGTCGCCCCGCTGCCAGAGGGTGTGAATGACCGCGGCCATCAGCCGCAAGACGCCGCGGGTGCGCTGGAACTTGTCAAGGCTGGACCAGTCCTGGTAAAGACGGTCGAACAGCTCGGGGTGGATCGGGTAGGCGTCGCGTAGCCGCCGCTCGTACTCCGCCTCGCGGCAGGCGGTTGGGAACTCGGTGGCCTGGCTCTGGTAAAGCTGGGCGAAGGCGCGGACGACCGTGTCGCGGGCGATGAACGCCTGCGGGTCGGCGATCGGGAGGAACAGGCGCCGCCGGACGATCTCGTACCCCTCTTCGGCGCTGGCCGGCCGCCAGGCGGACTCCAATCGGCCGAAAGTGTTCTTCAGGCGCACGAGCGCGGCCTGGCCCCCCTCGCCGCCGATCTCGATGTCGGACGCCGGGATGCTGGCGACGACGAGCGTGCGCGGGGCCTGGCGGGCGGCCTCGGTCAGCGCCTGGGCGAACGTGAGGGTCGCGTCGAACGAGCCGGCGGGGAGGTCGCTCACGCCGTAGAGCATCCGGACGTAGGCGACCCACTCGTCGATCAGCACCAGCGCGGGCGAGAAGAACTCGAACAGCTCCCGCAGGGCGTCGGAGCCGGGGCTGATCCCGCGCCGGTCGGCCTCGGCGACGAGCCCGTAGCCGTCGGCGCCGCCGAGCTGGTAAGCCAGCTCGCCCCAGAGGGTGTGGATGACCGTCCCGTCGGGCTTGCGGTGCGGCTGGGCGGGCGAGAGCGCGGTGCCGACCAGCACCGCCCGGTGGGTCTTCGTCGGGAGCGGGGCATCGGCCTCGCGGAGGACGGTGTCGATCCCGGCCAGGTCGCTCGCCGGGTGTCCCGAGAAGAGGTGGTAGAGCGCGAGCATCGAGTGGGTCTTGCCGCCGCCGAAGTTGGTCTGGAGCTCGACCACGGGATCGCCCCGGTTCGAGCCCAGGCGGCGGACGGCCCCGACGAGGTGCTGGCGGAGGCTCTGGGGGAGGTAGGTGCGCGGGAAGAACTCGCGCGGGTCGGCGTACTCGTCGCTCGCCGCGCCGCGCTGGAACTGGGAGCGGTAGACCTGCCAGAGGTCGGCGGCGAACTCGGCCTGGACGTAGCGCCCCGACGCCACGTCGTGGTGCGGGGTGATGACGTCGCGCCACGGCTTGAGGCCGGCCGGCGTCTGCCCCTCGACCGCGGTGGCGGCGACGCGCCGGCTCTCGCGGCGCGTCTGCTCCTCGAAGCGCACTCGCAGCAGATCCTGGCGCTCCTTGTCGACCTCCTCCGCCTCGGGCGCGGCGATCGCGGTGAGGAGACGGTGGACGGTGTCGAGCGCGCGGTAGGCGTCGTCGGCGGTGAACGACTGCTGGTGCGCCCAGCGGTTGCGAACATCGCGCAGCTCGCCGGCGTGGCTCCGCTCGGCCTGGCCGAGGACGGACGAGAAGACCTCGTTCCACCGGTTCACCATCAGGGAAAGGAGCGCCTGGGCGTCGAGGTGGGTCTCGCCGTCGCGTGTCGTCCAGTCGTGCTCGCGGCCGAGCACCTGGGCGATCTCGTCGCGCCAGGAGCCGCCGTAGCGCGCCTGAAACTTCTTCTCGACGAACGGCTCGAGGGCGGCCTGGAGCAGCTCCAGGGTCCGCCCGACTCGCTCGCGGTTGGTAGTGGCCATCACTGTCCTCCTTCGCGTGCTCGGCGACCGCGTGCTCGGCGACCGATGGAAGTTCGCGAGATCACCTGGTTCAGCCGCGGCCAGCGGACGAGGTGCTGGGCGACTGAAGTCGCCAGCTACCGTTACGAAGTCGGCCTGCGCCGACTGGGTTCGCCCGCACGGGCGGGCTTGGTGAACGTAGCGGCGACTTCAGCCGCCGAGCACCCCGCCCAGCCACCGCCTGCGGACGAGGTGCCCTGCGGTTGAAACCGCGGGCTACGCGTAACGAAGCCCGCCTGCGCGGGCT
>JACPQP010000373.1 GCA_016190465.1 Chloroflexota bacterium | reverse complement strand
GTGCGGATGGTCTACGACGTGGCCCGGGCCGTGCAGGTGCCGGTCATCGGCATCGGCGGCATCGCGACGGCGGACGACGCGCTCCAGTTCATCCTGGCCGGCGCGACGGCGGTCCAGGTCGGCACGGCCACCTTCGGAAACCCCCGGGCGATGATCGAGGTGATCGACGGCATCCGCGCCTTCTGCGAGCGCGAGGGCGTCGCCGACGTCAACGAGCTGGTCGGTGCCGCGCTCCCCTGAGGGACACGAGGACTCACCACAGGGGACCCTCTCGCCCTTCCCCTCCCCCAGCCGCCTCACAGGGGTAGGTATCGGCGGGGAGGGTGCTCGGCGACTAAGGAGCCGTCAAACAATAACTTGTGCAAAGTGGCCCATCTGCAGCAGGTTGGGAGCGCAACGCTCGTGACCGATCGCTGAAGTTATTCCGTGACGGGCCCTCACGACACGGACGCGGCGGCGCGGGGACGCCGGGTTGCGAAGCCGACCACCAGGACGCGAAGGACACAGGGAAGGCATGCCGGAGCTCCCGGAAGTCGAGACGATGCTGCGCGACGTGGCCCGGCCGCTGATCGGGCGGACGATCGTCGCCATTGATCTCCGCCTGCCGAAGGCCTTCCGCCCGGCGGGCGGCCTCCGCCCCGCGGACCTCGTCGGCCGAACGATCGTGCACGCCTACCGCCGGGCCAAGATGCTCGCGGTCGACCTCTCCGGCGACCTGACGCTGCTGCTCCACATGCGGCTGACCGGGCAGCTCGCGGTAGAGCGCCCGGATGGCTCCCGGGTCGCCGCCGGCCACCCGGTGCCGGCGTTCGGCGCGCCGCTCCCCCATCGCTCGACGCACCTGATCCTGACGCTCGACGACGGCAGCCGCCTCTTCTTCACCGACCTCCGGCAGCTCGGGTTCCTGCTGCTGATGCCGGCCGCCGAGGTGCCGGGGTTCTTCCGCAGGCAGGGCTACGGGGTCGAGCCACTTCGCCCGGAGTTCACCACGGAGGCGTTCCAGGAGCTGCTCCGGCGGCGCCCCCGGACGAAGATGAAGCCATTCCTGCTGGATCAGTCGCTCGTCGCCGGGGTCGGCAACATCTACGCCGACGAGGCGCTCTGGCTGGCGGGCATCCATCCCCTGCGAGAGGCGGGCTCGCTCCCTGATGCCGAGGCGCGGCGGCTGCACCACGCCATCGTCGACGTGCTGAGCGACGCGGTGAAATACGGGGTGGCGCAGGTGCTGGGCGGCAAGGCGCTCGGCCGCCATGTGCTCCCGCGGGTCCACGGGCGCGCTGGCGAGCCCTGCTTTCGCTGCGGCACGCCCATCGAGCGAATCACGCTGGGGGGGCGCAGCACGTACTTCTGTCCGGCCTGCCAGCCACTTCGCGCGACTGAAGCGCCCCGTGGAATGCCCCCTCTACCCCCGCCGCTACCTACCCCTGTGAGCCACCAGGGGGGAAGGGGGGAGAACATCCCCTCTCCCCTGGTGGGAGAGGGGCAGGGGAGAGGGGGGCCTCGCCGCGGAAGAGGATCACGTCCCGCAGGCAGCAGCGGATGAGCTCGGAGACGCAGATCCCGAAGGCCATGGCCACGTTGAGAGAGTTTCCCATCCCGTACATCGGAATCTCCACGGTGACGTCGGCCAGGTCGAGGACCGATTCCCCCACTCCGGCCCGCTCGTGGCCCAGCACCAGGCACACCGGAAAGCGATAGCGGGCCCGCGTGTATTCCACGCTCTGGTCGGTCTGCTCCAGAGCGACAATCTGCACGCCCCGCGCCTTCAACTCGCGGACGACCTCCACCGCGCTTGGCCGGTACTCCCAGGGGACGTACTGGACGGTCTGGATGGCCGTCTTGGCGATGACCTGTCCGGCGCGCTGGGCGACCCAGGGCGGACGCGGGTCGTCCGGCGACGGCGGGTAACCGGTGATGCCGCAGAGGTAAAGCCGCTGGATCCGCGTCGCGTCGCCAAGACGGAAGATCAGGCCGACGTTCATCAGGCTGCGGATGTCGTCGCAGACGACGAAGATGGGATGGCGCGACCAGCGGGCGAACTCCTCCGGGCTTGGCTTCCGAGCGACCAGCTCCGCCGTAGTCAGCTTGCGCATGCTCTGCACCTCCACCTACCCCTGTCAGCCCCACCAGGGGAGAGGGGCCAGGCGAGCGGATGCGTGGCGACGTTGTGGGAGACACGCGCCGCGGGCGAGAAGCGAGACAGCAGCGCCTACGGAAGGATGTCGGCCACAGCCACGCGCGCGTCTGGACGGGCAAGCGGGCTGACGATGTCGCCCGGGAGGCAGATCATCCGAGTGCGGTAGGCGAATCCAAACTCTGCTTCGGCGACCGGGCCCGGATCGCGATACACTTCGAGCTGGCGGTGCGCCAGGTCGAGAATCCAGTACTCCGGAATGCCGTGCTGCGCGTAGAGACTCCCCTTGGTTTGGCGGTCGTACGACAGCGTTGCCTCCGCCACCTCCAGCACCAGGAGCGCTGTGCCTGGGTGAGCCGCCGCATAGTCGCGAGGCCCTCCCGACACCACGGCCAGGTCAGGTTCGGGCTCAG
This sequence comes from Chloroflexota bacterium, assembly GCA_016190465.1. Classification (GTDB taxonomy): domain Bacteria; phylum Chloroflexota; class UBA6077; order FW602-bin22; family JACPQP01; genus JACPQP01. Next base: position 3,908 of record JACPQP010000373.1, on the reverse strand, counting down.
AGTGAAGGCCCAGCGCGAGCGGTCCCTGCACGCGCACGTGGCAACCTGACCCAAATGCTGCCTGTAATGCCGTCTCCGACAGACAGATCCCGGTCATCTGGCCGCTCCCCTGCGGGACCATCTCGACGATCTCCCCCTCGATCAGCTCGACCGGGTCGTCCTCGTGAAGGACACCCACTTCGGCAAGTCGCTTGTACTCCTCGCGCGTCCACCGACGCACTTTCACCGCGCTCATCGTTACCTCCCGCGCAGCCGCGAAAGCGCCCACACGGCGGTGACGTTGCTCCGGGAGCGCGGGCATCTTGCCGGCCCCTCCCTTTGCAGGTAGCCGTCACCGGGGCTCCCCGTTTCGCTCACGTCCACTCGAAAGCGTGTGGAACGTCCCTCCGCGTATCCCATTGTCACGCCACAAGAAGTATACTTGGCCGGCGAGGGGTTCCGCCAATCAGTCCACCACGCGATGGATGCGCCACACGTTCGTGGCGCTGGCCCGGGAGCGTGGGCGTCTTGCCCGTCCGTCCCCTTGCGGGCAGCCAGGATGGCCGCGCTTCCGATTCCGCTCGTGCCCGCTCGCCAGCGTGCGGCATACCCCCATGCGGGTCGGATGCGAAGTGGACAGACGGGCAAGCCCGCGGGACAGCGGCGCTGCCCAGGTGCTGCGTCAGGAGGTCGCCATGACTGCTCGCCGCCCGGTCGTCGTCGGGATCGTCGGCGCGGGATTCGCCGCGAACTTGCACCTGGAGAACTATCACCTGGTCCATGGAGTGGACGTCCGCGTCAAGGGGGTCGCCGCGTTGCGCCCCGAGCGCAGTCAGGCATTCGCCGCCCAGCACGGGCTGGAGCGCGCCTACCCCACCGTGGACGACCTCCTCGCCGATCCGGAGATCAACCTGGTCGATCTCTGCGTCCCCAACCACCAGCACGTCCCGCTCATCGTCCGGTGCGGCGAGGCCGGCAAGGCGGTCGCCTGTGAGAAGCCGCTGACCGGCTTCTACGGGGACGGCGAGCCCCTGGTGGGCAATCGGTTCGGCCGGGCTGACATGCTCGCGGGCGCGCTGGCCGGCGCCGACCGCGCGCTCGACGCGGTGGAGCGAGCCCGGGTGCGGCTGCTCTACGCCGAGAACTGGGTCTACAGCCCGAACATTCGGAAGGCGGCGCGGCTCGTCGCGCGGACCGGTGGGGCGATCCTGCGCATCGTCGGGGAGGAGTCGCACAGTGGCACCCACTCGGACTACGCCCGGCAGTGGCGCTACAGCGGCGGCGGCAGCCTGATCAACAAGGGGTGTCACCCGCTCGGCGCCGCGCTGTACCTCAAGTACGAGGAGGGACGGCGACAGTGGGGGCAGCCGATTCGACCGCTGCGAGTCGTGGCCACTGTCGCCCGCCTGACGAAGACTCGTGGCTTCCTCGCCGACGCCGAGAAGTTCATCCGCGAGGGCTGGGAGGACTGCGAGGATTGGGGCTCGCTGCTCCTGACGTTCGACGACGACACCGTCGCCCAGATCACCGCGGCGGACGTCACCCTCGGCGGCATCCAGAACGTCTTCTCGGTCTACAGCAGCCGGGCGGTCGTCCACGCCAACAACGTGCCGAACACGAGCGTCGTCGCCTACGCGCCGCGGGATGGCCTGTACGGCGGCGAGTCCATCCGGGAGAAGGTGGAGACGACGGCCGGCTGGCAGTTCACCAGCGGTGACGAGCACTGGATGAACGGCTTCCCGGCCGAGCTCCAGGATTTCTGCGAGGCGGTCGCCGACGACCGGGAGCCAGTTAGCGGGGCCACGCTGGCCCGCGACGTCGTCGCGGTCTGCTACGGCGCGTACCTCTCGGCCGAGCAAGGCCGCGCCGTCGACCTGGGGCCGCTGTTGCGTGAGGCGTAAGGCAGTTGGCGTTCTTTGCGCGCGGTCCGGAAGCCCCGGACGCACTTTGCGTCCTTTGTGCCTTTGCGGTGAGCCCGTAACCCCGCTCCCCGCGCGGGGTTAAGTAGGTCTCGGAAAGTTCACCTGCGTCCCGGGAAGGTCCAGGAAGGGCGGAGCCCGTCCTGGCGGGGTTTGGGGTGTCCCCAAAACCATCAAAAACTTTCTGATACCTACTTACCGTCGCGCCAGGGCCAGGCTCAGCGCGGTGGTCAGCTTGAGGACGTCGCGGTTGCTGCTGCGGAGCCGGGCGCAGAGCATTCGGGCGACGTTGCGGACGATCCGGTAGCCCAGCAGCGGGTCGCGGGCGGCGATCTGCTCGAAGTCGCCCTTCTGGATCTCCAGGAGCTCGCAGGGAGTCACCGCGGTGACCGTGGCGGAGCGCTCATTCTCTTCGAGGATGGCCATCTCGCCGAAGAAGGGGGCATCGGCGCCGTCGAGGCGGGCCAGCGTCTTGGTCTTCTCGCCGAAGTCGGTCCGGGAGAGCCGCAGCGTCACGCGCTTGGTGATCTCGACCATCCCCTCGACGAGGACATACATCGTCTGTCCGATCTCTCCCTCGCGGAGCAGCACCGTGCCGGCGGGGCACCTCGTCCGCCTGACGATACCCAGCACCGCGCGCAACTGATCCTCGGTCAGCCCGTCGAAGATCGGCACCTTGCGGATCGCCTGGAGCTCAATGGAAAGCGACATGCTCACCTTCAGCCAATCAGCCTTCAGCCGATCAGGATGGCGTAATCACCCTCCTGGATCCGCTGGTCGTCCGACGGGTTGATCTGGACCCGCACCTTCTCCAGCGCGGTGGCCACACTCTCGCGCCCAGCCTCGCCGAACGTCTCGCGGATGAAGGAGTCCACCCAGGAGTAGTCGTGGCCGAGCACGTCGTCGACCCGGAGGTCTCGCTCGCGTGCGGTCAGCCCGATCACGATGGCGCCCCGGGCCTGGCGGAAGTACTCGGCCACCTCCCGGAACGTCCGGCCGACGAAGCTGCTTGGGATCGGCGCCTGGCTCAGCCGGTGCTTGCCCTCCAGCGTCAGGAGCTCGCGGGCGACGCTCGGGAAGCCGGAGGCCGCCGCCGCCCCCGAGAGGAGGTAGGCGTTGTACTCGCCGGCGACGACCACGTCGTCCGCGTTGGCCCGCCGGAGGTGCGGCACATTCGCGGCGTCCAGCACCTCGGCGCACACCCGGATCTCGGGGCTCAGCGTCTTGATCGCCAGTGTCGCCAACACTGTCCGCTCGTCGCTCCCGGGCGTGCGCGCATCGGCGAGGACGATCGCGGCGCCAGCCGCCCCGACGTTCGCCCGGCGAAGGACGACCTCGCTGGTGAAGTCGCCGCGAACGTAGTGCACGTCGAAGCCGCGGTACTGGAAGAGCGTCTCGTTGATCTCCTCCTCGCCGAGCGTGTTGACGAGGACGATGGGCGGTGGGTCCTGACCGTACTGCTCGACGAGCCCCTTGAGCAGGGTGTCCGCGTTGCTGTTCCAGCCGCAGACGACGACGTGGCCACGCAGCGCAACTGGCTCCAACCCTCGCTCCTTTCGCATCTGCGCGGTGACGAGCACCGACGCGATGGTGGCCGTGAGCACCGAGAGGAACGTCATCCCCGAGAGCATCATCACCGCGCCGATGAGACGTCCCGGGACCGTCTTGGGCACGATGTCGCCGTACCCCACGGTCGTCATCGTGACGATGGCCCACCAGAGCGCGTCCACGGGCGATGGCACGGCGTCGCCGGTCGACTCCGCGAGGATGAAGCCCGTCGCCCCCACGCCCAGGATGAGCAGCGTCAGCATCGTGAGGCGGGGGACGCGCTCGCGGCCGAGCCGGAGGCGCGCCGGCCGGCTCCAGACCCGGACCGCCCGGGTGGCCTGTCGCACCAGCGTCGGCATCGTCCCGTTGCTCCATCGGCACGTGCGCCCGGGCTCCGAGGCCCTCACCCCCTGCCCCCTCCCCCAATACTGGGGGAGGGGGTGAAGCCGCGCCGCTCCCCTT
>JACPQP010000361.1 GCA_016190465.1 Chloroflexota bacterium | reverse complement strand
TCGTAAAGGTAGCTCGCGACTTTAGTCGCCGAGCACCCTCCCCGCCGATACCTACCCCTGTGAGGGGGAAAGAGGGAGGGTGGGTAGGCAGCGTGACTGAACTGGGTGGGCCGATCTTCTCGCTGGAGAGACGAGTCGCGCTCGTGACCGGTGCCGGCCGGGGCATTGGCCGGGCGATAGCGCTGGCGCTCGCCAGCGCCGGCGCCGACGTCGCGTTGGTGGCCCGGACCGAGTCTCAGCTCGAAGAGGTGGCCGACCTGGTTCGGTCGGCCGGGAGGCGGACGCTGGTCGTACCGGCCGATGTCACCGATCGGTCGGCGTTCGAGCGTGGCGTCGAGGCAACCGTCGCCGAGCTTGGCGAGATCGACGTTCTCGTGAACAGCGCCGGTATCAGCCCGACCTACAAGAGCGCGGAGCAGGTTAGCGACGACGAGTGGAACGCGGTCGTCCGCGTGAACCTGACCGGCACGTTCGTGTGCTGCCAGACGGTCGGACGACGGATGCTCATCCGGCAGCGAGGGAGCATCGTCAACATCGTCTCGATTGCCGCGCGGGTGGGACTGCGCCGGCTGGTCGCCTACTGCGCCACGAAGGCCGGCGTGGAAGCGCTGACGCGCGTGCTGGCGGTCGAGTGGGCCTCACGGGGCGTGCGCGTGAACGCGATCGGCCCGGCCTACGTCGAGACCGAGCTGACTCGAGGCCTGTGCGAGAACCCGCGCCTGCGGGCCGGCTTGGAGGCTCGGACGCCGCTCGGCCGGTTGGGCCAGCCCGAGGAGGTGGCCGGCGCGGCGGTCTACCTGGCGTCGGACGCGGCGAGCTACGTCACCGGCCAGACGATCTACGTCGACGGGGGCTGGCTGGCCGAGTAATCGGATGCGTAACCAGCGTCATCGCTCCGCCCGCTCCCTAGCCTGGTGGGGTCAGGCTCGAATCCCCCAACCGGGGCAAGCGGGGATAGGGACGCTCTGGTCGCATCTCCAACTCCGCTAGCACACGAGCCAGCGGGCGAACGGGGATGACGTGCAGCGGAATCCCCTCTTCCACTTGAAGTTCAACGACCCGATCAATCACCAGATCTCCGACCTCATCGGGATCGTCCACGTCCACCGTCGTGATCAGATGGATGCTTGCTGGATCGTCCACCGCACGAGACAGTTCGAAGCTGGCCGTAGGGTAGTGCCGGAGAATCGTTTCTTCCAACTCCCGCACCGCCCTCTGGGTGCGTTTGTCGAGACATCGGGACTGATCGCTACTCATCGCCCTCCCCCTCCCGGTCGTCTGATCGGTTCGATGAACTCCTCGGCTCGGCGTACTGCCCGCGCGGCTCGCACCTCGCCGACGTGATCGCGCCGATAGTCAGCAGTCTCGCGCAAACGGTAGTTCCGCTCCAACGTGTTCCGTAAGCTGGTGGGATAGAGCTTGCGGCGATTGATCAACTGCCCGTTGAACTGGGCTTGAACAAAATCGTGGCCCTACGGAATTATCGTATCACAGAAATATCGAGCACAAGACCCCAACTTGATGGGCCCTCCGAGTGGCTCCGAGTGACTCGGAGTGGCTCCAAGTGGCTTCGAGTGGTCATGAGGATGTGCGGATATCGCGTATAGTACAATGGGGTTGTGGCCGAGCTCGGCGGTCGGCAAACCGGCTGCTTTCAACCGGCGCAGGAAGAAAGCTCCGGTTACCGCCTTGCTCGTTCTGACCATGTCTCGACATCGCGTCGACCTGTGGATGGAAAGGTGAAAATAGAAAGGTGAAAATGGGTGCCGTCAACTCGCCGGAGGTAACGCGAACGCGCCCCGCTCTGACGCCGGCCGACCTTCTGGAGCTGTACCGCCTGATGGCCCTCTGCCGGACGCTGGAGTCGGCCTGCGCTGAGTTGAACCCGCGCTGGTTCCCCGCCGAGGGCGAGGAGGCGACGATCGTCGGCTCGTGCTATGGGCTGCGTCCGGACGACGTCGTGGCGCCCCACTATCGCGGGCCGTTCATCATCTACCTGATGCGCGGCGCGGACCTGGCCAGACTATTCGGTCAGGCGCTTGGCAAGTCGATCGGCTATGCCCGAGGGCGGGCCGTACCGTTCACCGGACCGGTCAAGGTCGGGGTGACGCCCTGGGTCGCCGGCGATCTGGGCACCAGCCTCTCCGTCGCGCTGGGGGTTGCGCTCAGCTTCTGGTACGACCGACAGATGCGACGGTCTCCACACTCCCCTCCGTTAGACGGAACACACCCCGCCGACGAGCGAGCCGTCGTCTGCACCTTCGGCGACGGCACCGCCAACCGGGGGGACTTCCACGAGGCGCTCAATATGGCCGCGCTCTGGAAGCTCCCCATCGTCTACGTCTGCCAGAACAACCGGTACGCCATCTCGCTGGAGAGCCGCAAGTACCTGCCAGTGGCGACCGTGGCGGACCGAGCGGCCGGCTATGGCATCCCCGGCGCCACCGTCGACGGGAACGACATCCTGGCGGTGCACGACGCAGTGCAGGCGGCGGTGGCGCGGGCGCGCCGGGGTGAGGGCCCCAGCCTGATCGACGCGCAGACCTACCGGCTGCGCGGCCACTGGGCGGAGGACGCCGCCGACTACCGCCCGGAGGCCGAAGCTGCCAGTTGGCGCGAGCGCGACCCACTGCCTCGATTCGAGCGGCGGCTGGTCGAGATCGGCGCGGCAGCCGCCGACAACCTGGTGCGACTTCGGGAGCAGGTTGCCGCCGAGGTCGACGCCGCCCTGGATCGGGCCCGGCAGGCGCCCGACGCCGGCCCGGCCGACCTTGGGCTGGACGAGGTGCTGGCGTGGCGCGGCTGACCTACGTCGAGGCAATTGTCGCGGCGATCGCCGCCGAGATGCGGCGTGACCCGCGGGTGTTCCTTCTCGGCCAGGACATCGGGCCCCTGGGGGGCGTGATGCGTGGCGCCAGGGGGCTCTGGGAGGAGTTTGGCGACGCCCGCGTGCTCGACACGCCGATCTCCGAGTCGGCGATGGTCGGGGCGGCGGTGGGCGCCGCGCTGATGGGGAAGCGCCCGATCGTCGAGATCTCCTTCGGCGAGTTCCTGCCGCTGGCGATGAGCCAGCTCGTCCTGCAAGCCGCCAACATCCACTACATGACGGCGGGCGCCGCATCCGTGCCGATGGTCGTTCGGACGCGCATCGGGGACGGACCCTACCGCGGCCACCCCCAGTGTTACGAGGCCTGGCTCGCCCACGTCCCGGGCCTCAAGGCCGTGCTTCCAGCCACGCCATACGACGCTCGCGGCCTGATGACGGCGGCGATCCGTGACCCGAACCCGGTGATCGTCTTCGAGCATATGCAGTTGTACCACCTGCTGCGTGACGAGGTGCCCGACGAGGACTACGAGGTGCCGATCGGCCAGGCGGTCGTCGCCCGGGAGGGACGCGACGCCACGGTCGTCGCGACCGGCTGGATGGTGCACCGCGCACTGGCCGCGGCCGATGCGCTCACGGCCGAGGGGATGTCGGTTGAAGTCGTCGACCTGCGCTCGCTGGCGCCGCTCGACATCCCGACGGTCGTCGCCTCGGTGCGGAAGACGTCGCGCCTGGTCATCGCGCACGAATCGTGGAAGGTCGGCGGCATCGGGGCCGAGGTGAGCGCCAGCATCGCCGAAGAGGCGGTCGATGCGCTGGATGCCCCGATCGTCCGGGTCGGGGCGCCCCACGCCCCGGTGCCCTCGGCCAGGTCGCTCCGCGACCTCTTTCTACCGGACGAGGAGAGCATTCGCAAAGCAGTGCGGAAGGTTGCGGAGTTCTAAATTCCTTCACAAACTGAATGCCTCTCATCTCGCAAAACCTCCGCTCGATTATACCCCTTGTACCCCCAGGGTCAGAGCGGCCGAGCCAGGGCCTTCCGCAGCCCGATCCCGGCAGCAGACGAGGAGGTCGCCCGGCTCAACCGACAGGTCCACGATCGCCGTCCCTCAGTATCCCAGCCGCCGCAGATACTCACGCTGAACCCTGGCCGCCTCGGCCGGCGGGCGCGGCGGGTACGGGCGGTCGAGCTCGAGCGAGACCCAGCCGTCGTAGTCGATCTCCTCCAGGGCCTGGAGCACGGCCCGCACGTCCAGCCCGACGTTCCCCTGCCCCAGTTCGGCGAAGCGGGCCCGCTCGTTGAAGCGCTGGGTCCGGTGGTTCCAGGTCGACGGGTCGTCGGCGTGGAAGTCCTTCAGGTGGACCAGACCGATGCGCCAGCGCAGTCGCTCGCTGCGGAACACCTGCATCGGGTCGCTGCGGGCGGCGAGCAGGTGGCCCGTGTCGAACAGCAGCCAGAGGTCGGGGGCCGCGGCCAGCATCCGCTCGGCATCTTCCACGGTCTCGATCAGGGTATTCAGGTGGCTATGGTGGATGCCCTTGACGCCGTGCTCCACGCAGAACCTCAACGGTTTCTCCAGGTAGCGGGCTGCCCGCTGGAAGTCTTCGTCGGTCGGGTGGTCGCCCCCCCAGTCGGACCGGCGCAGCCAGGGGACGTTGGCCTCACGGTTGCCGAGGGTGATGTTGTACGAGATCGACATGGTATTCCAGGCGTCGGGGCCATTGACGTTGACCAGATGGATCCCGTAGCGGCGGGCCAGCGTTGCCTTTGCCACCAGCTCCTCGGCGCTCCCCACGTTCACCGACTCGACGGCTTCCCAGCCGGCCTCGGCGACCTCGCGGAGCACCTTCTCCAGGTCCTCGCTTGGCTCTTTGCCAAACTGAATGAGATGACAGGCGAACTTGAACCTGGCCATCGATGTTGTCCCTCCTCTCACGAATACCGGCCGCAGGTCCGAACGGCCTCGGCCAGCGCGAAGATGCTCTCCAGCGGCACATCCCCGGGCGGGCGCGGGGGCGACACGGGGACGCGGAGAGGAGAGACACGGGGAGGAGAGACGCGGAGACGCGGAGAGCGTCCGGAGTGGTCGGCGCGTCTCCGTGTCCCTCCTCGCCGTGTCTCCGCGTCTCCGCGTCCCCCCGTCGCCTCGTCGCCGATCCGCCCCGTCGGGATGGGTGCGGGGTTGGGGTGAGGGCAGTCGGGCTCATGCCGGTGGATCCCCAAGATCCGGGATAGCCAGCGACTCGCCGTCGCGCCTGGCGGACTCGTGGGCGACGATCCCGGGCAGACAGTAGCGCGCCGCGATCCAGACGTTGTTGGGTGGCAGCTTGCCGCTGACGCAGGCTTCGACGAAGTCGAGGACCAGGAACTGGTGCGATCCCTGGTGGCCGGTGGGGATCCGCAGAAACTCCTGTGGCAGGCGCTCTACTGCATGCAGGGTCGAGAGGCCGGACACGTGGCCGCCCTCGTCGTCGCGGACCACCTTCCCGTCCACCACCTTGACCCGTACCCCCTTGCAGTCGAGTAGGTCCTTCAGATCGACCATCGGCTCCTGCTTGTTCCGCGTGGCCCAGACCATCGCGTTCGCCTGCTCCTCGTAGCTCCCCTCGGTGCCGTACAGGCTCAGGCGGACCGCGCCCGGATGCCCGAGGCGCCGAAACTCGTTGATCCGGCACATCCCGCCATCCGAGGTCCGAAAGAGCGCCGTCTCGTTGCTGAAGGTGTTGCCCCACAGGCTCACGTCGGCCAGGAACACCCCGTCGTCGCTCTGGTCGATCTGCCCGAAGCAGGACACTCGCGTCAGGTGGGCGCCGGTCACCGAGACGATCATGCTCACCGAGTGCGACGGGTACAGCATCGGCGGGAAGCTGGCGTGGCTCTTCCACTGGTCCCCGCTGCGCTGATACGCCCGGTAGAACCCGTGCGACATGTCGTGCAGGTACTCGCCTTCTCCGTAGACGAATCGCCCGAAGTCGCCCCGGGCGAAGCGCTCGCGGCAGTACAGCGTGCATGGGTAGTAGTAGCTGGTCTCGCCGAGCATGTAGGTCAGGCCGGTCTGTTTGACGGTCTCGACCAGCGTCCCGATCTCGTCGAGGGTGATGCCCGCGGGCACGGCGGAGTAGACGTGCTTGCCTGCCCGGAGCGCCTGGACCGCCTGGGGGCCGTGCATCCAGCGCTGAGTGCAAATGGCGATGGCGTCGACGTCACTTTCGCACAGCTCGTCCAGCGAGGCAAACGCGCGGCCGATGCCGAACCGCTGGGCCTGCTCGCGGCGGCGATCCGGGAAGACCTCGGCGATACAGACCTCGTCGACCAGGGGGTGCGCCTTGAAGAAGGGGATGAAGCTACTCGCGTAGCTGCCTGCCCCGCAGATGCCAACCCTAATTCCCATGTTTCCTCTCTTGATTCTGGGCCACGTCGATCAGCGCCAGCAGGTTCTCCAGGGGAGTCTCGGTGGGGAACGCCCCCGCGTTGCCGAAGATGTAACCGCCCCCCTTTCCCAGGATCTCCAGACGCCGGCGAGACTGCGCGATCACCTCGGCCGGCGAGCCGAGCGGCATCACGCTCTGCGAGCCGACGCCCCCGTACAGCGCGATGTCCCGGCCGTACTCGCGCTTCAGCCACTCGACGTCCATCACCTCGGGCTGGATGGGGTTGACGACCGTCACCCCGATCTCGATCAGGTCGGGGAAGAGCTCGGCGATGTCCCCGCAGGTGTGGATGAAGACCGGAAGGCCCTTCCGGTGCGCGGCGGCGTACATCTCCCGGACCCGGGGCTTGATGAACCGCCGCCAGGTTCGTGCCCCCATCAGCGTCCCGTGCTGCGAGCCCCAGTCCTCGCCGGAATGCAAGCCGTCGATCCCGGTAGCGGCGACATCGAGTTGCTCCAGGAGGGCCAGGTTGTACTCGAGACAGCGATCGAGGAGCTCGTCGACGAAGCGCGGGTTCCCGGCGAAGTCCATCATCAAGTTCTCGAAGCCGCGCAGGTGCCAGCCGAAGTCGAAGATGCCCCGTACGGCGAAGCTGATGAACCTGTCGGGGTTGTTGGCGACGTGCTCCGCGATGTGGTCCAGCCGCCCGGCTGCGTAGGGGTCCGGAAAGCGGTAGCCATCCAGGGAATCCGTCTTCAGGGGGTGGTCGATGTGCCCGCCCCAATCGCCGGTGTCCCGGGTCGACTCCCCGCGCTTCCAGACCGCGCCGAACTCGTCTTGCCAGCAGTCGTCACCCCGGTCGATGGGCTGGAAGCCCGCGGCCGGGCGGACGCCGACGGGCTTGAGATGCCCGCCGATCTGCTCCTCCACCTCCCAGTACTCGGGCTGGATGCCGAAGTGTCGGGCCAGCTTGCGGACCACGATGGTGGTGAGGTCGAAGTGCCAGGGGACCAGGTCGGCCTCCTGGTGCGCGATGGCCCGCTTGACGCGTTCCTTCCTGGTCATCACGATATTCATCCCCTATCACCCGACGAGTGGGCAGTCCCCCCACCGATCGATGGCATCGGTGATCGCGGTCAGGCTCCGGGCGTAGACGTTGTCCGGAATGTTCTCGGTGATGCCGATGAGGAAACCGTCGCCGGGCGCCGCCTGGCGAAGCAGGTCCCGCGTGACCGCGGCGATCACCTCGGGCGTCTCGATGTGCACCGAGGAGGGGAAGTTGAGCGAGAGGACCTTCCCCGTCCAGGCGCGGCGCGCCTCGGCCACCGAGAGGTCGCCGGTCGGCGTGGGGGTGAACGCCTCGATGATGTCGATCGGCGTGCGGGCGATGCAGTCGACCAACTGGAGCAGGGAACCGTCCATGTGGCAATAGATCCGTTTGCCGTTGCGGTGCATGATGTCGCCCAGGGCCTCGTAGTACGGCACGAAGTACCGGTCGAAGAGACGCGGCCCCATCGCCAGAGACGTCACGTTGTCCGGCGCCCAGACGAACTCGGCGGGCGAGTGAGCGACCACCTCCCACAGCTCCAGGTCCTTCTCCCGCATCGCGTCCAGCACCCGGTTCACCAGCTCCGGGTAGTCGTGCAGGTCGAGGAGGAACCGATCCAGGCCGGTGTACTCGATCCACAGGCGCTGGAACGGCATACGATGGACCGCGGTGTTGACCAGCCCATCGGTGCCCATCTCCGACTGCTTCCGGAGGAACGGTCCATAGTCGGGATGGTAGGTGGTATCGTGGATGATGAACTCCAGGATCTCGTAGTCGCGCGGCTTCTTGACGAAGTGCTCGATGGCCCAGGAGCTGTTGTACCCGGGCTCGGTCCGTCGCTTCTCGGTGAGCTCGCCGAGCGGCGTCTGCCACGTCCGCACGGTGATCGTTTCGCCATTCTCCTCGACCGGACGCTCGGCCAGCCTCACGTTCGGCCGATCGATCGTGTAGACGGCGCGATGGGCAAGCAGGCCAAGACCCCGGTTCCGGAGCTGGCGTTCGAGCATGCCCTGGGGCAGCGCCCCCGTATAGGTGACCCAGGGTACCCGGTCCGGCATCCCTCCCCGGAGCGCGGTGACGATCCGCTCTTGGGTGTTCATGAAGGTTGGTCTCCCCCGTTTGTATTGGTCCGCTGCGTCCTCGGCACTGGCTTCACCGGCGGCAGCACGATAGTTCAGTATGACTGAAGGTCCGAGCAGCCGTCAATTGTTTCCTCTCTGTTGGTCAGCGCATCCCGGTCAGCGCGACGCCCCGGACGATCTGCTTTTGCCCCAGGAAGAACACGATCAGGACCGGCAAGAGGGCGAGGAGAGCCGCGGCGAAGTACACATTGTAGGTGGTGCCGGACTCCTGGATGAAGGCAGCGATCCCGAGGGGCAGCGTCGTCAGCTCGCCCCTGGTGATGATCAGGAGGGGCCACAGGAACGAATCCCAGTTCCACATAAACGTGAAGATGCCCAGCGTTCCCAGTGGCGGTTTCACCAGGGGCAGCACGATCCGGTAGTACTTCTGGAGCTCCGAGCAGCCATCGATGGTCGCCGCGTCCAGCAGCTCGTCCGGCACTCCGTGCATGAACTGCCGCATCATGAAGAGGCCGAAGGTGCTGACCAGGCCCGGCACGATGAGTCCGGCGTACGTGTTGTTCATCCCGAGGTCGACGAACAGTTTGTACAGGGGCACCATGATGACCTCGAAGGGGATCATCATCGTCCCGAGGATGACGAGAAAGATGAGGTCGCGCCCGGGGAACTGGTATTTGGCGAAGACGAAGCCCCCGAGCGAGCTGACAAGAAGGGCTGAGAACGTGACCGTCAGCGTCACAACCGCCGAATTGACGTACCACCGTTGGATCGCTGTCTTCTCGAAAGCCTGGACGTAGTTGTCGAGGGTCGGCTGAGAGGGCAGGAAGGTCGGTGGGACCGACAGGATCTCGCCGGCTGGCTTGATAGTGGAGAGCGCCATCCACCCAAACGGGATGATCATCCACAGCGCGCCGATCCCCAGGAGCGCGATGACGATGGGCTGCACCAGGTATCGCTGCCAGGACGATGTGACCATTGCCGACCTCCCCGGCCGCCCGTTTCCAGAACCAGGGGCGGAGCCAGCTAGTATTGCCAGTCCGTCCGGATGAACCGGATCTGAAGATAGGTGAACGTCAGGATCACCAGGAAGAGCGTGACGGCGATCGCCGAGGCGTAACCGAGGTTCATCCGCTGGATGCCCTGGTCGTAGACGTAGAGGGCGACGACTATCGTCGCGCGAGCCGGGCCACCCTTGGTCATGATCCACACCTGGGTGAACGTCAAGAGCGACCCGATCATGCTCATCACCAGGACGAACAGGAGAGTGGGGGTCAGGAGGGGGACCGTGATGCCGCGGAACTTCGTCCAACTCCCCGCTCCATCGATGCTGGCCGCCTCGTAGAACGACTCCGGAATCCCCTGAAGACCGGTCAGGAAGATCAGGGCGTAGAAACCGATCGCCCGCCACACCGTCATGATGGCGATCGCCGGCAGAGCGGTGTCGTAGTTCTGGAGCCACGCGGGTTGGGGCAGCCCGACCAGGCCGAGGAAGTAGTTGATCAAGCCGAAGGTGGGGTGGTAGAGCCAGCGCCAGATGATGGAGAGGGCGATCAGCGAGCTCACCAGGGGCAGGAAGTACAGCATGCTGTAGATGTCCCGCAGCCGGCGGCCGATCCGGTCGAACCCCAGCGCGATCAGCAGGGACAGAATCACCACGGAGGGAACGACCATCGCCGCGAAGCGAAGCGTGTTGGTGAGGGCCTCGATGTAGTAGATATCGTCGACCAGCGCCCGGAAGTTCGTCGTACCGACGAAGTCCATGGTCTTGCGGGACGCCTGCCAGTTAAAGAACGAGAGAACCACGGCAAAGACAAGCGGGTAAATGTGGAACACGGCGTAGAAGGCGACGAGGGGGATGACAACACTGCCGATGAAGAGAGCGCGCTTGCCCCGGTGCGTGCGCAGGGACGCGAATACACTCCACGTTCTCAACCGGCCGACGGTCGCTGCATCCACTCCATACCTCCTCCGACGGGGCAACAGGGTGCCGCTTGCAGGTGGCAGCCCTGCCGCCTGACTAAGATAGCAGTCGCAGATAGCAGTTGCAACGAGTGCGCACAACTGGTGAGAATGGGGCGAACACAAGGTTCGCCCCTACCGAAGGTGCTCCTGCTCGGCGACTTACCACCGCGCAGGAGCACCCCTCCCCGTGACGAATGGTCGACGGGAGAGGGGTGCGCGCGGCGATCGTGTTTAGAGCTTGAGAGCCGCCATCTTGTCGGCGATCGCCTTGTTGGTGTTGGCCTCGGCGTTCTTGAGCGCCTGCTCCAGGCTGACCTTACCGGCGAAGAACGCCTCGCACTCGGTGTCGTACAGCTTCTCGAACGCGCCGGTGAGTGCGCCGAACCAGGGGACCGCCTTGCCGTACTCGATGATCTTCATCGCCGGACCGAAGAACTTCGCCTGCGGCTGTTCGCTGACGACCTTGGGATCCTTCACCAGCGCCTTGCGCGGCGGCACCATGCCGGCGGCGATGGCCATCTCTCGCTGGTTCTCGACCTCGCCCGCGAAGGCGAACCACTTGAACACCGCTTCGGGGAACTTGGTGGACTTGCTGGCCCAGTACCCCCAGGCCGGCGCGGCGCTGAAGTATGGCTTATCGCCGAGCAGGGGCGGGAATGGCACCATTACCCACTCCATCGCCGGTTGCTCCATGCGCAGCTTGGGGCCCCAGTGCGGGGCGCCGATCCCCATAAAGGCGTTGGCGTCCTTGATGAAGTTGTTGATGCCCACGCCCAGCTCGAAGGAGTCGACCCCCGCCTTGAACAGCCCGTCGTAGTGGGTCTGGAGGGCTTTTCGCCCCGCCTCGGTGTCGTACTTCACCCTCATCTTCTCGTAGTCGCGGTAGTCGAAGCCCTGCTGGAAGTTGAGCGACCAGAACTTGACCGAGTTCCACCCGTTGAAGCTGGTGAGGCCCGGGGTCTGGACCCGATTCCCTTGCTTGATCGTGATCTTCTTGGCGAAGTCGAGCACCTCGGCGTAAGAGGACGGGCCGGAGTCGAGCCACGCCTTCGGGACCTCGTGCTTGTGCTTGTTCATCAGTGTGAGGTTGATCGCCAGGAAGTTGAAACCCTCGTAGTTGTAGTCCTCGGGCACACCATAGTACTTGCCCTTGTACACCCAGTTCTCCAGGACGGCCGGGAAGAACGTCTCCTCCATCGTCTTGCCGCCGGTGAGATCGTTGATGGCCTCCTTGGTCATCGGGAGGAGCCGGTCGCTGACCACGTAGGCGAACATCACCTGGCCCATGTGGTAGATCGTGTCGGGCTCGGTGCCGGCGGCGTAAGCGGCCGGGGTCTTCGCCCAGTAGTCGGAGATGCGCTCCAGCTTGATCGTGATGTTCGGGTTCTTCTCCTGGAAGGTCTTGATCAGCTTCTCCTGGTGCTTGGCAAACGGATCGAACGAGAGCGTCCAGAGGATGATGTCCGACTTCGCGGCCGGCTTCGGCGCCGCAGTGGGTGGTGCCGTGGGCTTCGGCGCGGCCGTCGGGGCGGTCGTGGGCTTCGGCGCCGGCGTCGGCGCATGGAGACAGGTGACGGAGGAAAAGGGAGGTGGTTGCAGTCAGATGC
>JACPQP010000050.1 GCA_016190465.1 Chloroflexota bacterium | reverse complement strand
GCACAAAGAGGTGCGGGATGCGGTCTTCAAGGAGCACGCGAAGCAGCTCCAGGCGCTCTTCAACGGCCGCATCACCGTCGGCAAGAGCAACACCGCGTTCGACTACGGCGTGTACCTCAACGCAACGCCGCTCAAGAACGACAAGGCGCCGGTGAAGCTGCGGGTGGATCTGGTGGGGAGCGCGGGCGAGGCCAAGAAGATCGCCGAAGAGAGCGCCGCCTACTTGGATACGCCCGAAGTCCGGTGGGTCCTGGCGGTCATGCCGGGGCTCGAAGACCGCCTCCGCCGGGCCATCGCCATCGAGCGCCTGGAGAACGACGAGGAGTATCGCCGCGTCGCGACCGAGCGTACTCGAGCCGAAGCCGCCAGGCTTCAGGCCGAGGCCGACGAGCTGCGCCGGAACGCGGCGGCCGACGTCGAGCGGGCCTTCCAGGGTGGGACGCTCTACTGGGCGGGCAATGGACTGGCGCTGGAATCGGCGAACGGGGCCCGGGCTGGCCGTGGCAGCCAGGCCGCACCGTCCAAGACGAAGGTAGAGGAGGCGCTCCGCGACCGTATCTCCGCCCACTACTACCGCTTCGCCGAGGGCGACCGCACGTTCAACCCGGCCAATGTCGAGAAGCTCTTCACCGTCGCAGCCGCCGACCGCGCCGGGCTGGACGCTGATGTTTGACTCTTCGGGCCGGAGGGGCACGTCCACGGGAACCACGTGCTGGTCGAGGAGCTGACCGCCTTCCTCAAGAGCAGCACCAAGACCGCCGGCCAGGACGTGACCGAGCATTTCGGCGATGTGCCCTACGGGTGGCCGGCCGACCTGCTCCGCTACGTGGCGGCGGCGATGCTCGTGGACGGCAAGCTTTCGGCTATCGACCGCGCCGGCAAGCGCTACGACGATCCGAAAGCCGCCGGTGCGCGCGCCCTGCTCGGTACGGCCGCGTTCAAGGCCACGCGGCTCGAAGTCGAGGAGGAGGCGCTCACGCCGGAGGAGTCCAGCAAGGCACGTGCCCTGCTCACCGAGCTGGGCCAGGCGCCAAGTGACGGCGGCGAGGTAGCGCTTAAGGAGGCGACGCTGCAGCTCTCTCGCAGCCTCGCCAAGCGGCTCTCGGTCCTGGAGAAGGCGCGCCAGGTGGGGCTGCCGTTGCCCGCCAGCTATGAGACGACCCCCACCACGCTTGAAGAAATTGGCGCCTCGGCCTCCCGCGTGAAGATCGTCCGGGCGCTGCTGGCGCATGCGTCGCACTTGCGAGAGGCGGTCAAGGCGCTGGACCGGCTGGAGGACTTCGGCAAGCACCACGGGTTCGACCAGTACCGCCGTTCGCAGGAGCTCCTGGCGGCTACGCTCCAGGCTGGCCTGGCCGATGACCCGAAGCACGGGCCGGCTGTGCAGGCCGCGCGCGACGAGCTGGAGGCACTCCGGGCGCAGGCGCGCGTGCTGGACGAGTGGGACGGCGCGTACCGGAGGTATCGCCTCGACGTGCTGGATGCCTTCAAGACTGTCTACGTGCCGCTGCGCGAGGAGCTGCACCGGAGGGCGGCGGCGGCCCGGCGGACGATCACGGAGATGGAGGAGTTCAAGGCGCTGTCGCTCGGCGACCGCGCCAGGGTTCGCGTCGAGTACCTCGGCGAGGGCAAGCCGCTCCAGGAGGTGTCGCTGCCGGAGCTGCGGGACGAGCAGCAACTGCTGGCGGCCAACGCCGAGTTCAGCACCGCCCACATGCGGACGGCGCTGGCGGCGCTCGAGAGCCAGGTCGCCCAGGCCCGGGCGCGCGTGATCGAGCTGTACACGGCGCAGCAGGAGCGGGAGGGTGCGGCGGCGAAGGTCGTCGCCTGGAAACCGTCGGACGCCTTTGCCGGCAAGCGGTTCGCGACGGAGGCGGATGTGGACGCCATCTTCGATCCCCAGAAGGAGCGGCTCAAGGCGCTGGTGCGCGACGGGAAGATCGTACAGGTGGTGTAGCGAGCGAGACACGGATATCCTGACATAAAGGATATCCTGATATAATTCGGTAGACCGTGCGGTGGCGGCTTGCCAGCGGAGGTGGAGTGATGGCAAAGATTCTGGTCAGCCTGAACGATAGGCTGCTCGATCGGCTGGACCGTGAGGCCCGAACGCGGGGTATTTCCCGGAGCGCCTTGATCGCTGAGCTTGCGGCGAAGGGTCTGGGGGAGCCGCTCGGCCCCGGAGCCCGGCCCGAGGCCCGCCAGGCAATCGAGCGGATCAGGAGCTTATTCGCGGAGCGCGAGCCTGCCGAGGATTCCACGCGCGTGATCCGGGCGATGAGGGACGAGCAAGCCGAACGGGACGCGCGCTTCGGATGAGCGAGGTCGTCCTCGACGCCTCCGTGCTGGTCAAGTGGTTCAGACCAAGAACAGGGCGCATTTATCGAGGCAGGAACACACTATCCGTACGCCAACCGCTTCGACGAGCTCGTGTAGAGGACCACGACTATGACACAGCAGCCGGTGGAGCAAATCGGGACCTGGACCATCCCAGCAGAGGCGCGGCGTAAGATCGCCCGGACGGTGCTGAACCTGCGCGCCGCGCTCGAGGACGACTTCCGCAAGCAGCTCCGAGCGCTGGGCATCCGCGAGAGCGGGATTCAGCAGTTGCCCGCGGGTCACGCCCTCGCGGCCGCCGACCAGCGCGTCTGCGACATCGCGACGGCGGTGATCCGGCGGGAGGTCGCAGGTGGCGCGACCGATGAGCAGGCATTCGAGGCCTATGTCCGCGACTCGGCCTTCACCTTCCTGAACCGCCTGGTGGGCCTGCGCTGTCTGGAAGAGCGGGGCCTGCTCCTGGTCGACGGGCAGACCGAGACGGCCGTCAAGGCAGACCCGGCCCGCAACGCGTCGTCGCTCTACTGGCGAGTGCGCAACGAGCGGGGCTCGGCGACTCCCCCGCGCGAGGTGTGGCGCGAGACATTGCGGCGCGCCGGAGCGGCGATCTCGGAGCAGGTGCGCGTCGTGTTCGACCCCGAGTCCGAGTATGCGGTGCTGCTGCCGCCACAGCCCACTCTCCAGCGGGTGGTGGACGCGCTGAACGCGCCGGAGATCCCGTCCGAAACCTATGCTCAGGACGAGCTCCTGGGCTGGGTCTACCAGTACTACAACGCCCGCGAGAAGGACGAAACCTATGCCCGGCTGGCCAGGGGGAAGAAGCTGGAGCGCCCAGAAGAGCTAGTAGCGGCCACGTGTCTGTACACCGAGCGGTACATGGTGGACTACCTGCTCCAGAACACGCTGGGCGCGCTGTGGCTGGAGATGCACCCGGAGAGCAAACTGCCGGCAGCCTGGCCCTACTCCGTCCGGCCGGACCTCACCCCCTCGCCCCCTCTCCGACGCGGAGAGGGGGGACGGCCCCCCTTCCCGAGTCGCCTGGACCCGGCGCGAGAAGGGGGAGACGATCTCGCGGCACGCTCGGCGACGCTCCCTTCCCCCCTTGGTGACGGAGGGGTCGGGGGAGAGGGGCGTCCTCCCCCCCGCCTCCGCGAGGTCACCCTCCTCGACCCGGCCTGCGGCAGCGGCCACTTCCTGGTCCGCGCCTTCGACCTGCTCGTGGAGATGTACCGCGAGGAGGGCCGCGAGCCGGAGCGCGAGATCCCGCACCTGATCCTGGAGCGCAACCTGCACGGCATCGACATCGACCTGCGGGCCGTCCAGATCGCCGCGCTGGCCCTCTACCTCAAGGGTTGTGCGCTGGCGGGTCCCGGCTTTCGCCCACGACGGCTGAACCTGGTGCCGGCCGACGCGATCTTGCCGGGCGATGAGCCGCCCGCCGAGTATATCGCGCGCTTCCAGGGAGACCGCGAGGCGGAGGCGCTGGTCAAGGGCATCTGGCAGGGACTCAGGAATGTGCGGGAGTTCGGCTCGCTGCTGCACCCGGAGCGAGCGGTGGATGAGGTCGTGCAGCGGCGGCGCGAGCGGGAGCGGGGCCAGCTCTGGCAGCACGACGACGCGGCGTGGGAGCGATGGAAGCGCGACCTGCTGCACGGCCTGCGCGAGGAGTTCGAGCGTCAGGCGCGAAGCGAAGACCTCGGGCAGCGACTCTTCGGCGAGGAAGCGGCCAAGGGCG
Source organism: Chloroflexota bacterium (assembly GCA_016190465.1). Taxonomy (GTDB): domain Bacteria; phylum Chloroflexota; class UBA6077; order FW602-bin22; family JACPQP01; genus JACPQP01. The sequence continues at coordinate 2,609 of JACPQP010000050.1, read as the reverse complement.
TCAGCCTGGTCGAGGCGCTCGGCCGCACGTACCACGTGGTGGTGACGAATCCGCCCTACGCCGGCAGCAAGAACCTCAGCCCGCGGCTCAAGGCGTTCGTGGAGCGCGAGTACAAAGAGGGGAAGCGGGACCTGTACGCCGCCTTCATCCAGCGCTGCCGGGACTTCGCCCGGCGCGACGGATACGTCGGTATGGTGACACAGCAGTCCTGGATGTTTCTGCGCTCCTTCGCCGCGTTGCGCAAGGACGTGCTGGAGCGGACGAGTATCACTACCCTGGCCCACCTTGGGCCGCGCGCCTTCGAGGAGATCGGCGGCGAGGTGGTGAACATCGCCCTCTTCACCCTGCGGGTCGCCCCGCCAGCGCCGGACCACCGCCTGGTGGCGTTTCGGCTGGTGGGGCCGAAGAGCGCCGCGGAAAAGGATAAACTAATACGAGATGCAATCCTTCAGGAGCGGGGGTGCTCGCGGTGAAAGGGGTGATCAAGAGGTGGTGAGCCGGGTTGCGGAGATCAACGATCCCACGCTCGCCGAGATCGTGCGGCGGCTGGTCGAGGCCTACCAGCCCGAGCGTATCTACCTCTTCGGGTCGGTGGCCCGGGGCGAGGCCGGGCCGGACAGCGACTATGACCTCCTGGTCGTGGTGCCGGCGTCGGACCTGCCCGGCTATCGCCGGGATCAGCTCGCCTATCGCGCGCTCCGTGGGGTCCGAGCGGCTAAGGACGTGCTCGTGTGGACGCGCGATGAGTTCGAGTGTCGGCTGCACCTGCCGGCTTCGCTTCCGGCCACGGTCGTGCGCGAAGGGAGGCTGCTGTATGCTGCTTGACCCGCAGAAGGTGGCCGATACGCGGGAGTGGCTTCGCAAGGCGCTGGAAGATCTGGGATCGGCGGAGGTCCTCGCCCATCCGAGCGTGGGGTTTGTCGGTCCCGCGGTCTTCCACTGCCAGCAGGCTGCCGAGAAGGCGTTCAAGGGTGCTGACCATCCGTTCCTGGGCACCAGCGTGCTGGTCTACGCCAACGTTGCCAGCGCCCCGCTCCAGGGGGAAGCGCTATAACGACCGACGCGCTTCTCTTCGACGTCCCAACGCCGCTCGGGTTTTCGGTGCGCTGCACCCGTGCCTGCTGGGAGTTCATCGTCACCTACAAGCACCCGGTGCTGCGGGGCCGCGAGCGGGAGATCGAGGAGGTGCTCGCCGATCCGGACGAGGCGCGACGCAGCCGCAAGGACCCCAGCGTGCTGCTCTTCTATCGCGGGACCGGGCCGCGCTGGCTGTGCGCGGTCGCCCGGCGCGAAGATGGCTCCGGGTTCCTTATCACGGCGTACCCAACGGACGCAATCAAAGCGGGAGAGACGATATGGAAAAGATCAAAGTGATCCACGACGCTGTGGGCCACACGCTCACGGTATGGCTCGGCGATCCGGCGAAGGAGCACGTCTGCGAGGAGACAGCCGAGGAGCTGGTCATCATGAAAGACGCTTCCGGCCGGGTCATCGGCTTCGAGCTCTTGCACTACCACCCTTCGGAGGCGCCCGAGCTGGGGCTCGCCGTCGAGACGGTGATCCGGAGCGAGGCATAAGACGTGGGTGGGTGTCAGGACACACTACCACGCTGGCTGCGTGAGGCGACCGAAGAGGCACAACCGTGAGCCATCCGATCGTCTCCACCCCGCTTCAGGCGGACTTCCTGGCCATCCCCGAGACGCCGCTGGTGTACTGGCTACGGCCGGGGTTGTTCGAGCTGCTCCAAAGTCCGAGTCGGCTGCGGGACATTGCCAATGTGCGCCAGGGGTTAGTCACGGCCGACAACGAGCGCTTCACGCGCTGCTTCTGGCAGGGGGGAGCTCACAGGGGTAGGTATGGGGACTACCAAGGCCGCGAAAGGGTTTGGACCACGAAAGACGCGAAAGGTCGCGAAAGGCGCGAAACGGGACGACCGGGCGACGGGCGCGAAGTTCACCACGAAGACACGAAGGCGCACGAAGAGCGACGGGGGGAGGAGAGACGCGGGGAGGAGAGGAGAGTCCGGGGTGGTCGCCGTGTCTCCGTGTCGCTCCGTCGCCGCGTCTCCGTCTCGCCCTTTCGCGCCTTTCGCGTTTATTTCGCGCCTTTCGTGGTCCAAACCCCCACCGGACCGCGAGTCTACGTCGCTGCCCACCACGATACCTGCCCCTGTGAAGGGGCGCTCGCGGTGAAAGGGGTGATCAAGAAGTGGTGAGCCAGGTTGCGGAGATCAACGATCCCAGGCTCGCCGAGATCGTCGGCCGGCTGGTCGAGGCCTACCAGCCCGAGCGCATCTACCTCTTCGGGTCGGTGGCTCGCGGGGAGGCCGGACCGGACAGCGACTACGACCTCCTGGTCGTGGTGCCGGACGTTGCGCCGCCGGAGCGCAAGCGGAGCCGGCTCGCCTACGAGGTTCTGCGAGGCACGGGCGTGGCCGCTGACGTGCTGGTATGCACCCATTCCTACTTCGAGGCGCGCCGCCATCTCAAGGCCTCGTTGCCGGGGACCATCCTTCGTGAGGGGAGGCTGCTGCATGCCGCATGATCCGGCGCTTGTCCAGGACACTCGAGCCTGGCTCACGCGGGCCCGGCGCGACCTCCAGGTTGCGG
>JACPQP010000360.1 GCA_016190465.1 Chloroflexota bacterium | reverse complement strand
GGGTAGAGGGGGGCAGGTCGGTCGCAGAAAGTTCCTTGTGGTTTCGGGAAGGTCCGGGAAGGGCAGAGCCCTTCCTGGCGGGGGTTTGGGGGTGTCCCCCAAAACAACGAAAACTTCGTGCTACCTACTCAGATTCACCGGAACAGGTAGAGAATGGCCACGGCCGTCGAGAGCCAGAGGGCGATGTTGATGAGGAGCGGCCGGTCGCGGAGGAGCACCTCCTCGGGACTGCCACCGGCGTCTTTGAGATGGATGAGGTACAGGTACCGGAAGGTCCCGTACAGCACGAACGGGATCGTCGCCATCATCGCGTGGTTGCGCGGCAGGTTCTCTGCCGAGAAGGTGTACAGGGAGTAGGCCATCACGGTCGACGACGTGACGATCACGATGAGCTGGTCCAGCAGCGCGGGGGTGTACTCCTGGAGGATCCGCCGGTGCTCGGCTGCGCCATCGGCGAGTAGGATCAGCTCGTGGCGCCGCTTGCTCAGGCCCAGGAAGAGCGAGCCGAGGATCGTGCAGACGTACAGCCAGGGGGAGATCGGCACGTCGATGACCACCGCACCGGCGGCCGCCCGGATGACGAACCCGGCCGCGAGGGCGAAGACGTCGAGCAGGACCAGGTGTTTGAGCGCAAAGGAGTAGCCGGTCTGGAGGGCGATGTAGGTCACCACCAGGATGCCGAACTTCCAGTTCAGGGAGAACGCGAGGGGGATGGTGGCGGCCAGGAGCACCATTGCGGCCACCGTCGCCTCGGTCGCCGTGATCTGCCCGGAGGCCAGCGGGCGGTTCCGCTTGATCGGGTGACGACGATCTTTCTCCACGTCCGCCAGGTCGTTGATGAGGTAGATCGCGCTGCTCACCGCGCAGAAGATGACGAAGGCGGCGACGCTGATTGCCAGCAGCCGTGGGTGAGTCAGCTTCAGCGCGAAGATCAACCCGAAAAACAGCAAGACGTTCTTCGACCACTGCTTCGGCCGGGCCGCGCGAAACAGGCCCCGGACCGGCGCGTGGCGCGCCGTCGTCGGGATTTCGGCCCTCTCCAGGTCGATGTGCATCTCCCCCCCTGTGATACCAATTGCCCCTGGTGGGGGCCGACCTCTCCCCACTACTCCCCTCCCGACACGGGGGTGGCGGCTTCCCCCTTCCCGCGTCGGGCCCGATCAGGAACGGCGGGCGCGGACCTCTCCCCCCTCGCCCCCTTCCCGCGTCGGGAAGGGGGCGAGGGGGGTTGGGTCCGGCCGGGCACGACGTCGGTACGGGTTCCGCCGAACTATAGCCACCACCGGCCCCTATGTCAACGGAGACCGGTGTCCTGTCGTTCCTGCCTTGCACAACCCGTACCAGCCGCTCGCGTTGACGCCCGGCGGTCGTGTGCTACAATGGACGTGCAATCTCATCCGGCTTGAACGCCAGAGGGCAGACCGATGTCTCGTCAGATCCGCATCCGGGCGGGAAACGTCACCGCGCTCGCCGAGCTCAACGATTCGCGCACGGCGACGCTCATCTGGAACGCGCTCCCCATCGAGGCTCGGGCGAGCACCTGGGGCGACGAGGTGTACTTCGCGATCCCGGCCACGGTCGCGGAGGACGATGCCCGGGCGGTGGTCGAGCTGGGCGACCTTGGCTACTGGCCGCCCGGTCACGCCTTCTGCATCTTCTATGGCCCGACGCCGGCCAGCCGTGGGAGTGAGATTCGCCCGGCCAGCCCGGTCAACGTCGTCGGTCGCGTCAGCGGCGACCCGACGGTCTTTCGCAGGGTGACCGCGGGCACCAGGGTCGTGCTCGAGCGGTCCGAGGGGTAATACCGGTTGAAGGAGCCGACAGCATGGAAGACGCGCGCTTCGAGCGCCAGTACCGAACCGCCTACTCGGAAGGCTATCTCGTCTACGATGGCGAAGACCGTCTCGGCCGGGTGGAGCTCCACTACACGCCGACCGTCGTCTATGGGACGCTAATCGTCGAGCGCGAGACCGATGAAGACGACATCCTCGATCTGATCGAGCAGATCGACGACGAGCTGGTGCTCACCGCCGACGTCCCGCGCGACGACTTCGTCGTCTCCGTCTACCAGGGGCGCGACCTCGGGACCTACAGTGACGAGTACTTCGAGGAAGAAGAGGAAGAGGACGAGTCGACCAACTCGAACTAACCGCCGGCCCGGTTCTCCGCGACCGGCAGCGTGAACCGAAAGCTGGCGCCCCCGCCAGGGGCATCCTCGACCCAGATTCGCCCGCCGTGCCGTTCGACCGCGAGTTGGCAGAAGGCCAGGCCCAGCCCGCTCCCGGGCGCTCGGGTCTCGCCGCGTGTGAATCGCTGGAATACGCGCTCGCGGTCGGCCACCGGGATGCCTGGCCCGTCATCGTCAACCGCGACCTGCACCCGGTCGGCATCGGGCCGGTCTGCCCGAGGGGGAGGTGGCCCCTGCCGCCGGGGCTCCCCCTCTCCCCCCGACCGCCGTTCCCGAGCCGAGGCCCCCAGGGGGGAGGGGGAGATGTCGTCGCCTTCCCCCCTGGTGGGGCTCGGCTCGGGAACGGCGGTCGGGGGTAGAGCGGGCCGGCTGGCCCGGATGACGATGCGCGTCGTCGGGCCGGCGTGCTTGGACGCGTTCACGATCAGGTTGGCGATCACCCGAACGACCAGCCGGCGGTCGACCAGGAGCGGCGGCAGGCCCGGAGCGATCGCCCGCTGGATCGCGTCCGGCTCCGCTCGCGGCGCGCTCTGGATCGCCTCGTCGATGAGCGCCTCGACTTCGACCGGCGCGAGGGGCAGGCTTTCCTCCGTCTGCTCCAGGCGGAAGGTGTCGACGATGTCCTCGGCCAGCGTCGCCAGATAGCGAGCGCGCTCGGCCACCGCCGCGACGGTCGAATCCTGGTCAGCCGAGAGTGGACCGAAGCGGCCCATCTGAAGCAACTCGGCGTAGGCGACGATTGCCGTCAACGGCCCTTTCAGGTCGTGGACGACTGTGTGCGCCCAGAACTCCTTGGCCCGCGTGATCTCCTGCTCGCGGGCCGCCAGCGCCTCGGCGTGCTCGCGTGCCAGGCGCTCGGTGCGATAGAGGCGGTCCAGCTCGCCAGTCACCCAGTTCAGCACGTCAGCAAGCCGGCCCAGCTCGTCGGCGTTGCGGATGCTGACCCGCTGGCCGAAGTCGGCGCGCGCCACGTGCAGCAGGTGGTGCGAGATGACCCGCACCGGCGTGGTGATCGCCCCGGCGGCCACCCGGCCGAACAGCAGGCCGGTGACAGTGGCGATCGCTACCAGCGCGAGCATCGCGTACAGGTTCGCGTGGTGCTCCAGGTCGGCCGTGTTGACCTCCCGGGCGAGGGCCCCCTGCACGTTCGCCCGCGTCTGGCTCAACGCGTTGCGAGCCCGGAGCACCTCGGCCAGGAGGGCGAGACGGTCAGCGGCCCCGCCGCCAGCCGGCGCCTGGCCGGCCAGCGCGCTCAGTCGCTCCATCGACCTCTCGACGACCGCGAGCTGCGCCCAATTCGCCTCGACGGTCTCGCGGCGGACGTCGTCGCCGACGAACAGGCCCAGCGACGGGCGGTCGGCCTCGGCCATTGGCTCAGCCTTCGTGGAGTAACCGCCGCTCGAGCTTCCGGGGTCACCCTCACCGTGACGCATGCCGGAGCGAGGCTCATCCGCTCGGAGGCTGGCCGTCACCCTCAGCACGCGGGCGCTCGCGTCCTCGATCACGACACGGGCATCCCCGGGCGAGGCCATCCCGTCGAGGGCGATCGCCATCTGGCGTAGCTCGGCGTCGATCACCTCGTAGCGCTGGAGCCACGCGCTCTGGTACTGGTAAAGGTGGCCGGCCAGGTGCGCGTCTTCCAGGGCGGCGAACCCCACCCAGCCGGTTGCCGTGGTGATGGTGGCCAGGGAGAGGAACGTGACCAGGAGCTTGCTGCGGACCGAGGCCCGCACGGCGGCCAGCCGTGCTTCCAATCCGGCGATGGGGCTCGTCTCCGCCAGAAGCAGCCGGCGGCTGATCACCCCGGCGAGCGCCCCGAGGACCGGATTGAGGACGAGGATGTAGTGCTGCGGCCAGGAGACGAAGGGGAGGACGGCGATCGTGGGGAGGCGGGGGGTGGGCGGACTGGACAACGGGCCGACGAGGCTCCAACGATAGTCGCGGAGCGCGACGACGGCGAACGACAGGATCGCCACCGAGAGGATGGCCGAGAGGGCCCCGGCCAGCGCACCGTCGACGATCGCCCGCCGGTCGCTGGCCGCGTCGCGCACCGCCAGGGGCCCCGCGGCAAGCAGGGGAAGCAGCACGATCGGGTAGCCGAGGCCCAACACGGGGATGAAGGACAGGGCGACGACCGCGATGAGGACGAACGCGGCGATGCCCAGGGCCACCCGGACTGGCCCGCCAATCATCGTCTCGAGCGGCCGGATCTGGCCGCCGTCGAGGGGAACAACCCGCAACTCACCGCTGGCCATGTGCCAATCCTCCTCGCCACGCGGGTGTACCGCGAGACCTCACCCCCCGGGCCCCGCCACCCCGACGGGGAACGCGGGGCGTACTGCCAAGGCACCAAGAGCACCAGGGCGCTGGCGCCAGGCTCATCTTCTTGTGTCCTTCGTGTCTTGGTGGTGAGCCTCGGGCCCCGTCAGGGGGGTTAGTCCTCCAGCCACACTTGTCATTCCGAGCCCCGCAGGGCGAGGAATCTCCGTCCCGGTGCGCAAGGGCCACGGCCGAGATTCCTCGCTGCGGC
>JACPQP010000359.1 GCA_016190465.1 Chloroflexota bacterium | reverse complement strand
GTTGGCGGCGACCCCTTCGGAATGGAGCAGGCGCGCCGCGGCCACCGCCTCGGGCGCGCTTGCCCCCGCGACGACGATCTGCACCACGTCGTCCGGAGAGAGGTCCGGCGCCTCATCGCGCCAGTCGACCAGACGGTACCCACCAGCCAGCGCGTGGCGCCGAAGCGTCTCCTCCCCCAGTCGCGCGAGCGCCCGGTCAGGCAGTTGCTGGTCGATGGGCCTCGTGGAGAGCCGGAGGTAGCTCGATCGCCCGTGGGCGCGATCGCAGCACTCTCGCAGGGCCTCCAGCAGGATCCACTCGACCTCGCGGGCGAAGCAGGGCTCCCAGGCGATGAGATTCGGCAAGGCGATTCCGAGCGACGGGGTGGCGGTCGACTGGTGGGCGCCGCCTTCCGGGCTCAGGGTGATCCCGGAGGGCGTGCCGACGACGATCATCTTCGTCGCGGAGTAGAGGGCGTGGATGAGCGCATCCAGCCCCCGGAGGATGAACGGATCGTAGACGGTCCCGATGGGGAACAGGTGCTCGCCGATCAGCTCGACCGCGAGACCGAACTGGCCGAGCAGCATGAACAGATTCATCTCGGAGATGCCCAGCTCGAGGTGCTGACCCCGCGGACCAGGCTGCCAGCGGATCAGGCGCTCACCGGCCACGGGGATCGGCGGCGCCTCCTCGGAAGCGAAGACGCCCGTGCGGTTCACCCAGCCGCCCAGGCTCGTCGAGATCGCCACGTCGGGCGACGCGGTGACGATTCGCTCGCCCAGGCGCGGCACGCGGTGTAGCTCGACGAGGAGCCGGCCGAACGCCTCCTGCGAGGACACCGACGGGGGCACCCGCAGGTCGAGAGAGGTCGGGATGGCCTTGGCCGGCAGGACCATCGGCCGCTCGGCGGGGTCCGGACGAAGGCGCGCCGCGGCTCGGGCGCAGAGACGCGCTTCGGGGGAGTCCGGAGGAAAGGCAGCCCAATCATCTGTCGGGTCGGCGCCGAGTTTGAGACGCAGGTCGGCGAACTGCGCCTCGGTCAGCAGCGCGGAGTGGTTCAGGGGATCGCCGGCGAAGGGGAGGCCCCAGCCCTTGATCGTGTAGGCGAAGATCACGGCCGGCGCGCCGGCGAGCTGGTCGGCCGTGGCGAAGCAGGCGAGGAGCTCGGCGAGGTCGTGGCCGCCCAGGTCGGTCAGTAGCCCCGGCAATTCGGCGTCCGGAACGTGGTCGACGGCCCGGCCGACCGCCACCCCGTCGGGGCCGGTCAGTAGCCGCTGGCGGATGTCCGCGCCCGGCCGCCGAATGAGCGCCTGGTACTCCTCGTTGCTCATGTCGTCGATGCACTGACGCAGCGCGGATCCGCCCGGCCGGGCGAACGCGGCCTGGAGACGGCGGCCGTACTTCACCTCGAGGACGTGCCACCTGCTGTCGGCGAACAGCGCCTCCAGTTGCCGCGCCCGAATCCCGGGCACCACCCGGTCCAGGCTCTGCCGGTTGAGATCGACGATCCAGAGCACGTTGTCGAGGCCCCGGAGCTGGTCTTCGGCCACGGCCTCCCACACGACTCCTTCGTCGAGCTCAGCGTCGCCGACGACGGCGATGAATCGCCGGCGGTGCAGCGGCCGGTCAAAGTGCAGGTCGGCGTACCGCTGGGCGAGCGCCGCGAAGGCCGGCGCGACGGCGCCTAGCCCGACCGATCCGGTCGAGAAGTCGATCGGATCGGGGTCCTTGGTCCGGCTGGGGTAGGCCTGGAGCCCGTGAAAGGCGCGCAGCGTCGGCAGGTGGGCGCAGTCGAGGTTGCCCAGGAGGTACTGGATGGCGTGAAAGACCGGGGAAGCGTGCGGCTTGATCGAGACCCGATCGCCCGGGCGCAGGTGGACGAGGTACAGCGCGGTGAGGATCGAGACGACCGACGCCGAGGACGCCTGGTGCCCACCGACCTTGACCTGCTCGGGGTTCGGTCGACGGTGGTTCGCGTGGTGGATGATGGCCGACGCGAGCCAGAGGACGCGCCGCTGGATCGACTCGAGCGCCGCGAGCTCCGCCGGATCGACGGGCAGGCCGCTGCCGAGATCCGGCTCACCGGATCGAGGCTCGGATGAGCCAATCGCCGATGATATGTGCACGGGATACCTCCTCTCCATCCTCACAGTAGCTGGTTCCCGCCAATCGCGCCTGAAACAGTCCCGAGTCCGTAGAGGCAACCCGCCGCGAGTGCCCCTCGTAGGGGCGGGCCCCTCAGGGGTGGGCAGAATCGTCCGTGATCCCCTGACAGGCCCTCACCCCC
>JACPQP010000366.1 GCA_016190465.1 Chloroflexota bacterium | reverse complement strand
GTTGGGGCCTGGCGACTGGAAGTCGCGGCTGGCCTGGCAGAGTCGGCCTGCGCCGATTCGAGTAGTCCGCGCAGGCCGGCCACTCGAGTCGGCGAAGGCCGACTTCGTAAGGGTAGCCCGCGACTTCAGTCGCCGAGCCCCTCGTCCGATGGCGGCTTCAGGGCCAGACGATTTCGCTCACTTCCATCAGTCGCCGGGCGCCCCGCCTTGACTACCCTCGTGAGAGGAGGGCAGGGGGGATGAGGTCGCGGCGGCGTGGCGGCCCGGCCCGCCGCGTGGAGGGGCAACGTGACGGTGAACGTGCTGCCTCGGCCGACCTCGCTCGCGACCGCGATCTGGCCCCCGTGGGCCTCGACCAGCCCCCGGGCGATGGAGAGACCCAGCCCCAGGCCCTCGGTCTTCGCAGCCGCCTCGCGGGGGCGATAGAACCGCTCGAAGAGGCGGGGCATGGCATCCGGGGGGATGCCTCGCCCCTGGTCCACCACGCGCACCTGCGCTCGTCCATCCGCGACGCCGACCAGGACGTCGATGGGCGCCTCTGGCGGGGAGTATTTCGCCGCGTTGGTCAGGAGGTTGGTCAGCACCTGACCGATCCGCTGTGGGTCGACAGAAACAATCACGCGGCCCGGTGCAGGCGTGACCCGGACCGGGTGCGGCGCGAGCGACGGCAGGAGCTCGGCCACGGTCGTCTGGACCAGGTTGTCGAGCGCGACCGGCCGGGGGTCAACCTCGAGCCGGTGCGCCGCGATCCGGGAGACGTCGAGCAGGTCGGCCACCATGCGGCTCAGGCGTCGGGTGCTCGTCCGGATCGCCTGCACTGCGCGCTGCTCCTCGGCCGCTCGGTCCTCCTTCCGGCCGGCGTGCTCCAGGAGCTGGGCGTAGCCGCTGATGACGGTGATCGGGGCCCGAAGGTCGTGCGCGATGACCGAGACGAACTCCTCGCGTAGACGGTCGAACTCCTCCTGCTCCTGAGCGCGGCGCTGGAGCTGGACGGCCATCTCGTTGAAGGCATGGGCCATCGTCTCGCACTCGTCGCCGGTGCGGACACGCACCCGTTGGCCCAGATCGCCGCCCTCGATCGCCCGGCAGGCGACGGCGATGGCGCGCAGCGGCCGGGTGAGCAGGCTGCTCAGCAGGAGCGCCAGCCCCAGGCTGAACGCGACCACGGCGGCGAAGACGAGCAGGCGCGACTGGAAGGCCCGCGCGACGGGCGCCAGCGCGATGCTGGCCGGCACGCTGTCGAAGACGACCCAGCCGTGTCGCGGCGTGGGCGTCGCGACGACCAGCCGCGCGTCGTCCAGGATCGGGCCGCGCGCGGACTCGACCCGGGTCGGCCGGCCGCGCAACGCCCCGGCCACCGCTGGCGAGTCCGCGAGATCGCGTTGCTCCCACGACACGTCCATCCGCTGGGTGTGGAACGCCAACCGACCGGTTGGGTCGGTCAGGCCGACCGCGTGCGGGCTGGCCATCGGCACGTCGGCGAGCTGCGCGCCGAACCGGTCGAGATCCAGGCCGACGATGGCCGCTCCGGCGATCCGCCCGGTGTTGTCGCGGATCGGGGCCGCCGCGGCCACGGTCGGCCGCAACAGGATGCGCCCGAGGACGACGTTGGAGAGCACCGGCCGGTCGGTGGCCACCAGTCGCTGGAAGTAGTCGCGGTCGGCGACGCTGATCGGCTCATCCGGGCGGGTGATGACCGCCCCCACCACCGCGCCGCGCGCGTCGACGACCAGCAGGTTGGTGTACTCCGGAGAGAAGGAGTGGAGCCGCCGCAGGTGGCGAGTTATCTCGTCCGGCTCCAGGCGCTGGATGACCGGATCCGAGGCGAGGACCTGCGCAAGCGTCAGCGCGTCATCCAGCGCGTCGTCGACCAGCACGGTCACCGCCTCGGCCGTGCGCATCTGGTCGTCGAGGATCGTCATCGTCTCCCGCCGCTGCTCGCGCTGGAAGTTGTCGACCTCGAACAAGAACAGGGGCAACAGCACGGCCATGAACATGAGGACCAGCTTCCCCCGCACGCTGAGCGCGGGTCGCATTGCTGTTGAGCCGGCGACCAGACGCCCCCCCTGTGGTCCCCCCGCACGCGAGGGGACGAGGCCCGCTCCCTCCCCGCGTGCGGGGAGGGTGGGGGAGGGGGTCAACCTTTCTGCAAACCGCTCGAGTGCCGGTCGCGGCCAGAGGTACGGCAACAGTGTTGACATAAGATTTCGCCACGACCGTATCGCCACGTGCACGCCCAGGTCCGCTATCCGCCTTCAATCATCCTGATGCCCCGCGGACCGATTGCCTCAGCCCATCGTGGACACCTGGATTGTACGCGATACCGCGGCGGACCGGCGCGGCTGGTCGTCCGTCCCGGGTTACGCCCCCGGTCGGGCGACGGGGACACGGGGGCGACGGGGCGACCGGGCGAACCCGGACCCCGCGGCCCCGCGTCCATCCCGGACCCCGGTCTTCGCGCCTTTGCGCCCTTGCGCGAGCGTCCGGACCCGGTCCCGTCGCCCCCTCGCACCGTCCCGCCGTGGGCGTAGCGGAGGCGGGACTATCGGCCGCTCTTTCGCGCCTTTCGTGCCCTTTCGCGCCTTTCGTGGTCCAAACGCCCCGTCCCCGCGTCACCCGGCGGCGAGCGGCTCCAGCGGCGCCGACCGGCCGTAGACGACCCGGGGGCCGGCGGTGGGGGCGGCCCACCGCACCGCGTTGCCGATGATCTGCCGCACCACCGGCTGGTAGTAGGTCGGGTAGGTCTCGTGGCCCGGCTGGAAATAGAAGATGCGGCCGCTCCCCCGGTTCCAACAGCAGCCGCCGCGGAAGACCTCGCCACCCGGGAACCAGCTCACGAACACCAGCGTGTCGGGCGCCGGGATGTCGAACCGCTCACCATACATCTCCTCGTGCTCGATCTCGACATACTGGCCGAGCCCGGCGGCGATCGGGTGCCCGGGCTCGACGACCCACAGGCGCGACTTCTCGCCGGCCTCGCGCCACTTGAGGTTGCAGGTGGTGCCCATCAGCCGCTTGAAGATCTTGGAGTAATGGCCAGAATGCAGGACGACCAGCCCCACGCCGGCCAGCACGCGCCGCTGGACGCGATCGACGACCGCGTCGTCGACCTTCTCGTGCGCCATGTGGCCCCACCAGGTCAGGACGTCGGTATCGGCCAGCACCTCCTCGGTCAGGCCGTGCTCGGGCTCGTCGAGCGTGGCGGTGCGGACGGCCAGCCCGGGCTGCTCGCGCAGGTACGCCGCGATAGCCTCGTGGATGCCATGGGGATAGACCGCGGCGATCTTCGGGTCGATCTTCTCGTGCCGAAACTCATTCCAGACCGTGACGCGCAGGGGATTACTCACGCGGCTCCTCCAGAACAGAATCGGACCTCACCCCCCAGCCCCGTCCTACATCGCAGGAGAGGGGTTGGGCTTCCTTTCCCCCCTCCCCCGTAAGAGAGGGCGCAGGGGGTGAGGTCGGTTGCCTCCGATTCTGCCGGAAGGCGGACAATTTGGCAAGTGCGCATATGGTATAATCCTGGCCGGTAGTCCGCGTGAGCGACCTGGCGCGCCCGTGGATCGGCGATTGACTGGATGAACAGGGAGGCGGCGATGGACAAGCCCCGGGGCCGGACGCCCCCACCACCGGCGGAGGCCGGCCAGACCGACGAGCAGCTCTTCCGGCCGGTGGCCGACACCGTCCTGCTCGGCTCGACGGCTCAGGTGCGCGAGCTGATGCGAGATGGGCTGCTCGAGCGCGTATTGACGCGGGTGACGAACTGGGGGCGTCGGTCGTCGCTCTGGCCACTGATGTTCGGCACCGCCTGCTGCTTCATCGAGATGGCTTGCAGCGCCGCCAGCCGGTACGACCTCGCCCGGTTTGGCTCCGAGGTGATGCGGGCCAGCCCCCGCCAGGCGGACCTGATGATCGTGGCCGGGACCGTCACCAAGAAGATGGTCCCGATGATCGTCCGCCTCTACCACCAGATGCCGGACCCCAAGTACGTCATCGCGATGGGCGCCTGCGCCACCTCGGGCGGCCCGTTCAAGGAGGGATACAACGTCGTCTCCGGGGTGGACGAATTCATCCCGGTCGACGTCTACGTGCCGGGCTGTCCGCCCAAGCCGGAGGCGCTGCTGTACGGGCTGATGCGGCTCCAGGCGAAGATCGACGGTGAGTCGTTCTCGGCGATCCGGGCGCCGCGCGAGGACATGGAAAAGCGGTACCCGATCCCGCTGCTGGGCCCGGACCTCGTCGACGTCCGCCAGATCCCCGAGATCCAGAAGCTGACCGCGGCGCCGGTGGTCGAGGCCGCGACGGCCGAGGAGAAGCGGAAGCCCGTTCGGGCGGCCGCGCCGGAGAAGACGTTGCCTCCAGGCCGGGCGGTCGCCCTCCTTAAGAAGAGCGATGCGAAGAGCGGTGCTAAGGGCGATTCTGCCGAGACGGTCCTGGCCCGACTGCGGCAGGTGCCGGGGGCCGAGGATGACCTGGACGGCGTGACCTTCCCCGCTGGCCGGTGGCTCGAGGTCGCCCGGGTGTTGCGCGACGAGCTCGGCTTCGACTACCTCTCGAACCTCACCAGCACTGATTACCCCGACCGCATCGAGGTCGTCTACCACTTCTACTCCACAGCCCGGACCGGCGAGCCGCTGTGGGTGAAGGTGGCGACGTCCCGGTCCGAGGCGACCGTGCCGTCGCTTGTCCCGCTCTGGGAGGGCGCCAACTGGCAGGAGCGTGAGGTCTGGGACCTGATGGGCGTGCGCTTCGACGGACATCCGGACTTGCGGCGGATTCTTCTCTGGGAGGGGTTCGCGGGACACCCGCTGCGCAAGGACTACCAGGAGCCGTACTACGAGGAGCCAGCCAAGCCATTCGGCAGCCGCTGGCCCGACGGCCAGCACCGCCGGGCCGAGGAGCGCAACCCCTTCGGCCGGAACGTCCGGTACCCGCACGGGTTTGATCCGGCGACGTTCGTCGAGGCGGACCCCCGGATTCCGGTCGTCGACGCGACCGAGCTGCGGGCCGGCATCCCGGACGCCGAGAAGATGATCGTCTCGTTCGGGCCCCAGCACCCCAGCACCCACGGCGTCTTCCGGATGGTGACGACGCTGATGGGCGAGACGATCGCCAGGGTGGATTCGGTGATGGGGTACCTGCACCGCAATCACGAGAAGATCGCCGAGCGCAATATGTGGGCGCAGGTGATGCCCTTCACCGACCGGCTCGACTACCTTTGCTCGATGTCGAGCAACCTGGGCTACGCGCTCGCCGTCGAAAAGCTGCTTGGCGTCCAGGTGCCGGAGCGGGCCGAGTACATCCGGGTGATCATGGCCGAGCTCACTCGCCTGGTGAACCACATGCTCGCCATCGGCACGCTCCTCAACGACCTCGGCGCGTACTTCACCCCGGTGCTCTACGCCTTCGAGGAGCGCGAGCTGATCCTCGACCTGTTCGAGATGACGGCCGGCTCGCGGATGATGTGCAACTACATGCGAGTCGGCGGCGTCGCCCGCGACCTGCCCGACGGGTTCGTCGAGCGGGCGAAGGCGCTGGTCGAGGACCGGTTGCCGCGGTGGCTCGCGGAGATGGACCGGTACCTCACCCGGAACGAGATCGTGATGACCCGGACGAAGGACATCGGCAAGCTGACCGCCGAGCAGGCGATCAACATGAGCGTCACCGGCCCGATGCTGCGCGCCTCCGGCGTCCGCTACGACGTGCGGCGGGCCGAGCCCTACTCGATCTACGACCGCTTCGACTTCGCGGTTCCGGTCGGCCAGAACGGCGATGCCTACGACCGCTATATCGTCCGGCTGGCCGAGATGGGCGAGTCGATCAAGATCCTCGAGCGGGCGCTGCGCGACATCCCGGCCGGCGAGGTGCTGGCTGGGCAGAAGCGCTGGCAGATTCGCGTGCCGAAGGGTGAGGCCTACGCCCGGATCGAGGCGCCCAAGGGCGAGCTGGGGTTCTACGTCGTCAGCGACGGCGGGGCGAACCCCTACCGCTACCACGTCCGGCCGCCGAGCTTCATCAACCTGACCGCCCTGGATGCGATGTCTCAGGGCCACAAGGTCGCCGACCTGATCGCCATCTTCGGCGCGGTGGACATCAATATGGGGGAGGTCGACCGATGATTATCGGCGTGCTCCAGGGCTTGCTGATCACGCTCAAACACTTCCTGGCGGCCGGCGCCGAGGCGTTCGCCCCGCCGCGGACCAATGGCCCGGTTCACCAGGGGCCCGAGCAGACCGGCGTCTTCACCGTTCAGTATCCGGAGGAGCGGCTGGCCGTGCCCGAGCGCTTCCGCTACTTCCCGATGCTGCTCCGCGACGAGTCCGGCAAGCCGCGCTGCACCTCCTGCGGCATCTGCGCCAAGGTCTGCCCGCCGCAGTGCATCTGGATCGTCCGCAGCAGCGACGAGTCCGGCAAGCCCATCCCCGAGCCGAAGGACTTCGTGATCGACACCTCGATCTGCATGCAGTGCGGCTTCTGCGCCGAGTTCTGCCCGTTCGACGCGATCAAGATGGACCACCAATACGAGCTGGCGTCCTACGAGCGGATGGACTCGTTCATCCTCCACAAGGAGCGCCTGCTGATGCCGCTGGACTACTACGCCCGGACGCACCCGACCGACTTCGCGGCCGAGGAGGAGGAGCGGCGGCAGAAAGAGGAGGCCGACCGTCGCAAGGCCGAGGAGCGGGCGAAAGCCGCCACGGCCGCCAAAGCCAGAGTCGCGGCGACCCCGGCGAGCGTCCCGGCCGCCAGGGCGAGGCCCGCGGCTCCGGAAGCGGCGGGGGCATCGTCCCCGGCCAGTCCGGCCGCCCCCGCCAGGCCGCCGGCCGACGTTCCGCTGGCCGGTGCGGGCACGAAAGATGCCGCGACCGAGGGGGGGCCGGGGCGAGGGGCGTAGGGCGAGGAGCGACCGGGCGACAGGGGGGCGGGGCCCCCGCCGGCGAGCGGCGAGCCGCCCGCGCCGGCCGGCGACTCCAGGGCGTGAGCCCTCGCTTGCCACGCATCACGGCGGCCGAGTTGCTGCGGGCGCTCCGGCGGGCCGGCTGGCAGCAGCATCGCCAGACAGGCTCGCATCTGCACCTGGTACACCCTGACCGGCCCGGTCGGCTCGTGACCGTCCCGCTGCACGGGGGACGAATCGTCCCAATCGGGACGCTGAAGGCGATCCTGGCCGACGCCGGGCTTGCCGCGGATGAGTTGCGGACGTTGCTGTAGCTGTAGGAGTCGAGCAATATGCCGAAGTACAGCATCATCCTGGAATACGACGAAGAGGCGCGAAGCTACTCCGTGGTCGTGCCGGCTCTTCCGGGCTGCGCGACGTTTGGAGACACCATCGAGGAGTGCATCGCGAACGCCCGCGAGGCGATCTCCGGCCATATCGCCGCCCTGCGCGACCTCGGCGTCCCTGTCCCCGAGGAGCGCGAGCGCCCGCAGGTGATCACCCTCGACATCGCCGACGTCGCCGACGCCGAGGTCGCGGCCAAGAGCGCCTGAGCGTGAGCCCTCGCTTGCCACGCATCACGGCGGCCGAGTTGCTGCGGGCGCTCCGGCGGGCCGGCTGGCAGCAGCATCGCCAGACAGGCTCGCATCTGCACCTGGTACACCCTGACC
>JACPQP010000357.1 GCA_016190465.1 Chloroflexota bacterium | reverse complement strand
TGCCCGAGGAGATTCCCAAGCCCAGGAACATTTCCCAGATCGAAGGACTGGGCTTGCCAGGCCCCATTGCTGCTCCCGTCTTGCAACCGGCCGTAGAAATTGGTCCCCGTGATAGATGCGCCCACGAAGAAGAAGTCGTCGCCATACTCCGTATCCAGCCACAACCAGAAGTTGAGCTGGGCTTGCGACGCGCCGGCCAGGCTGAAAGGTCCCCACACCATCCAACTGTACTGATCGTTCCGGTAGTTGCCAGAGCAAGAGTCGGTGCTACCTGAGGGCCAGCCACTCCGACTGCCGCTGTGGGCGAAGCAAGTAACATCGTTCCACGTCGGGCTGCCGTACAGCACCCAGCCATTGTCCTCTGGAAAGCGCCCCTCGAACCCTTCACTCAGCAGGGTCACCCAACCTGGCGGCGCCGCGGCCGAGCGGGTTGCCGGAGATCGAGAGGGCGCAGGAGGGGCAGCAGGCAATCGCACGAGGGCAGTTTCGGTTTGGCGCACGGTAGGAGTGGTGTCAGCCAGGATCATATCCGATCTGGTGTACTGGCTGACGGGTCCGGGCGTCCCCCCTCCCGCACTCTCGGCCAGTGGGGGATCGGCAGCAGGGGTCCCGGAGCCAAAGGTCGCCAGTAGCAGGAGGGGCAGGGCAAGGGTGGCGAGGACCCTGGTGGCGAGACGGGTAGTCGTCAAGCCCAGGCGGGACAGGGCCGCAAGGCGCGAATCTCTCGTCTCCATCTCGTTCAACCCCCTGACGCGCGGATGATGGCCGGCGCGTGCTCAGCAGTTTCGCCGGTCCGGCGGACATGGCGGCGGAGAGCCGCCGCCACCCCCGCCCGGCGGTGACCAACTGAAGCGTTTCGTCTCGCCGGCCCGGACCAGCTCGGTCACGCGGTCGTCCTGCTTGCGGATCACGGCAATCGTCCAGTTGTAGTCGCCGGCGGGCCGACCGCCGCCAAATCGATAGGATGTCTCCTTGACATTGGCGATGCCGCCGCGTGGCTCGCTACCAACAGGCCAGGCAATCACGTCGAACCACTCGTCGGCGGCGAGCGCGCCGCCATAGCTCCAGCTCAGGAGCACCGAGCCCGAGTCGGCCCGGGCGTCGGCCAGCACGGGCGCCGGGTAGACCGGGGCCGGCGTTGGCGTGGGGGGAGCCGCGGTAGGTGTCCGCGGGACCGCAGGTGCTGTCGGTTGCGCCTCGGCGGCCGCCGCCCGCGCTGGCGCCGGAGTGGGGGGAACCAGCGTCGCCGTCGGCGCGACCACGAGCGTCGCGGTGGGCGCGACGGGCGTCGCCCTCGCCGGCGCCGCCGTTGGGCTCGGCGACGGGCGCGCTGGCGTGGTCGTGGGCGGGACGCGGGTAGCCGTCGCGGGAGGAGCAGTTGCCTGCGCCAGCGCCGCCGTCGGGGTCGGGGGCGGGGGAGCCGGAGTGGGCGCCGCCACCGTCGCCGTCGGCAACGAGGCCAGGCTGGAAGACGGCCGAGTCGCGGTCGCGGCGATCGTTGGTCCGGGAGTGGGCGCGGGCGCCAGATCCCCGATCCTGGAGAGCCCCAGCCCGGCCGCCAGCACCACGGTGACCAGCCCGACCGCGAGAAAGGGGACGGGCACGGGGCGGCCCCAGCGATTCTCCCCAGCCGGCGCCGGGCCCTCGCCGCTTGGTCGACGCTGACTGTGGATCGAGACGCCTGGGCTCTGGCCAGTGTCCGCGGGCACCCCAGCCACTTCGCGACTAATGGCCTGCTCCAGCGCCAGCCGCATCTCCGCCGCGCTCTGGAACCGCTGCTCGGGCGCCTTCGCCAGCCCCCGAGCCACCGCCTGCTCCAGCGCGGGCGGCACATCCTGCCGAAAGCGGCTCAGGGGCGGCGGCTCAGCGTTCACCTGCTGGCTCAACACCTCCCACGGGCTGGCCGCCCTGAACGGGGGCTGGCCCGCCAGCAGCTCGAACAGGGTGATCGCCGTCGAGTACAGGTCCGAGCGGGCGTCCACCGGTATCCCCTTTGCCTGCTCGGGGGACATGTATTCGGGCGTCCCCAGGTACATCCCCGTCCGGGTCATAGTCCCCGCTGCTTCCTGCTTGGCGATGCCAAAGTCCATCACCTTCGCGACCCCATCCGGCATCACCATCACGTTGAGCGGCTTGATGTCGCGGTGGACGATCCTCGCCTGGTGCGCGGCCTCCAGCGCCTGGAGCACCTGGCAGACATAGCCCACCGCCTCGTCTACCGGAAGCCCGCCGCGTGTCTGGACCAGGTGGGCGAGCGTGTGGCCCTGGACGTACTCCATCACGATGAAGTAGGTCCCCTCATCCTGTCCGGCGTCGAGGACGCGGACGACGTGAGGCTCGACGAGAGCCTGCGCGGTGCGGGCTTCGTCGTCAAACTTGCGGAGGATGGCCTGATCGCGGGCGAAGTGGGGGTGCAACACCTTGACCGCGACGATCGTGTTGGTGCGGAGGTCACGACCCAGGTAGACGTCGGCGAATCCGCCACCGCCGACCAGCTCGGACAGCCGGTAGACACCGTTTAAAGTGCGTCCGATCATGCTCGAATGCCTCCGTGGAAACGTGACGCCGGAAACGCGACTCGAGAACTGCTCCACAGGATGCGCCAGCTTCAGCGATGGCGCCCGCGCGGATCGCGGCCGGAACCTCAACCAGCCAGCCGGCCCGGCTCGCGGGGCGCGGCGTCGCAGTAGGGACAGACGGCCCAGTCCGGCTGGAGGATGCGGCCGCAGGCGGGGCAGGGACGGACGCGACTCGGAGCCCGGCGGAATGCCGCAGCAACCACCGCGATGGGCAGCAGCAACGCGATTCCCACCAGCAGCCAGAACGGGATGGCGCCAAACAGCCCGGTCTCGCCGAACTCCACCGGCACCTGGGCCTCGGCCTCAGCGCCAGCGGCGTCGGCGATCCGGACGCGGATCGCGTGCGGGCCGCGCGCCAACCCGGTCGGGTCGATCGTGTAGGCCAGCGGCGGCTGGGTCACACTGGCCAGCGCGGAGTTGTCCAGGTAGAAGTCGGCGCGAGCCAGCGGGACGGCCGGGACGGTGGTTACCTCGACGCGTGTCGGCACGGTGATCCGCTGGTTGGGCAACACCGAGAGCCTCGGCACCGGGCGGGCAAAATCCAGGGGCACGGCGGCTTCTCCCTCCCCACCGCCGGCGTCCACCGCCCGGACGCGCAGCGTTCGGATGCCTCCGGCCAGCCCCGGCAGATCAAGTGTATGCACGAGCGGCGGCTGCGAGACGCTCTGAAGCAGCCTGCCGTCCAGCACGAAGTCGGCGCGCGTCAATTGGACCGGCGCCGAGGTTGTGACCTCGACCCTCGTTGGGCCTTCGATCCGCTGGTTCGGCGACACCGAGAGCTTGAGGGACGGCAAGATCACCGGTGGCGTGAAGCGGGCGTCCCCCGTCGCCTCGCCCAACTCCGCCTTGACCCGCACCGAGAGCGCGTGCTCCTTGCGGTCCGCGAGCTGAGCCGACCGATACCGGACGAGGTACTGAGTGCGGACGAGCGCGCCCAGGCCCTCGTAGATCGCGGCGAGTCGGCTGGAATCGGCCGCCGGGAGATAGGCGCCGCCGGTCAGGCGGGCGAGGTTCTCCAGGACAGCCGGTTTCAGGTCCGGCCCCAGGCCGATGAAGTACAGCGGGATGCCGTTCCGCACGGCCGCGGCGACGACAGTATCGGCAGAGACCTTGCTGCACGTATCGTCGCCATCGGTCAGGATGACCACCATCCGCCGGCCGCCGGGCGCCCTGAGCGAGGTCTGAATCGCCAGAAGGGTGGCGTCGTACAGCGGCGTATCACCCACGGCTCGCGAGCCTCGCAGGAAGTCGACGACCGAGAGCCGATCCGCGGTGGGACCCGGCCCCGGCTGGACGACACAGCCGCCCCCCCCGAAGCGGACGGTGGCGACCTGGTCGTTCGGCGCGAGCCGATCGACGAACGCCGTCAACGCGGCCACGGCGTCGGCGAGCGGCTTCCCCTCCATGCTGCCGGAGGCGTCGAGGCCCAGGACCACCGTGATACTCGCCGGATTGGTGGTGGTGGGATCCACCGAGGCGACCGGCACGCTCTTGCTGTCCTCGATGATCTCGAAGTTCGCCCTGGTCAGACCGGTCACCGGTATGCCGGCGCCCGTGAGCACGACGACAGTTGCCGACATCTCGGGGAATGCGCTTGGATCCACTCCGGTGACGCTGACGCGGGAAGGCTGCCCTTCGGCGTAGGCCAGGCCGGTCAGCGTCGCCACCAGGATCAGCAACAGGGCCAGGCGAGCGAGACGCGCTGAAGCACCCACGGGTTCCTCCTACCCGCGCCAGGCCTCTGGCGGTTCGCAGGAAACCTCGACGCGGCGCCCAGGGGCAACGTCCCCGGGGTCGCCCGCATCGGCGTCGAAAGCAACCGCCCAGGAGCGCCCATCAGGCCAGGCGCGGCGCACCTGATCGCTGCAAGCCGACGGTCGGACGCCTACTGCTCGCTTGCCCGCGAGGCCGGGTCGGCGGCCTTCGGCTGAGCGCCCGGCACCCGCATGAACACCAGTTTCGTCTCACCGAGGACGATGGCATCATCGGGGGCAAGCGTGTGCTTCACGATGGGGCTGCCGTTTATCCGCGTGCCGTTCAGCGTGTCCAGGTCGGTGGCCACGAACTCACCGTCCTGATAGCGGATGCTCAGGTGCTGGCCTCCCACGGCCGGGTCGTCGACGACGTAGTCACAGAGCCGGCCGTCGCGGCCGATCTTCGTGACTTCGCCGGAGAGGGCGAACGTCCGTCCGGCGTTGGGGCCAGAGGCGAGGACAAGAAAGGCGATCACCTTTGGCGGCTCATCGCGGCGCAGGATAACCGTCTTGCCGGGGCCGTCCCCCGGCCGAAGGTGGCCTATCCCCGGCCCGCCGGCCACGACCGTGGGCTTCTCCGCCGTCGGCCCGGGGGCCAGGGTCGGGTCATTGACAGTCTGTCTCTCTCCCCCCGGCGGTGGGCGAAACTGCGGCACGCCCGGAGGCGGCATACTGACGACGGGTATCGTTCCGCCAGGGAGGTTCACGGATCCCGGCTGGCCGATCGGCAGCGCAGCAATTGGGGGAGCAGCCGCGTGATAGGGGCACTGTGCCCAGCCGGGCTGGAGCGGCCGGCCGCACACCGGACACGGGTTGGCCGCCTGCCTTCGGGTCGTGACGTGGGCGACGCCGGAGACCACGGCCAGCGCCAGCCCGAGGACGCTGAGATAGGCAACGAGGTCGAGCGAGCCTCGCATCTCGTAGGCGAAGCCCGCGTGCAGTCGGGTCAGGAGCGCCGGGATGCTCAGCACGCCGGCCACCGCGGCGAGCGACTTCCAGAGCGTGGCGTCCTCGCCCGTGGTGTGCGCGTCGGCGAAGATGCCGATGGTCGCCAGCAGTGCGATCACAAAACTCGCGAACACACCCCAGGTATACCATTGCAGCAGGAATGATCCCTCCGGCAGACGCTGGATGAAATCGGGCATCGTCGTTTCCTCTCCCCGCCGTCACCTCGCGGGCAGGCACAGTCGCCGCGAACCTCTCTCCCCAAGACCTCCTGGGTGAACCGACCAAACGAGACTTGCCGGATGAAACTTGTCTGTCGCCGCAGCGTGTATGCGGTTCGTACAATACCACGTGTTCTCAACTCAGTCAAGCGGCTAACCGGTAGTTGATGGTTTCACCCATCCTGCACTATAATAACAGGCGTACTCTCCGCCGGTAGATGATCCTGGTCCCGGCTCTATCCCTCCACGGTGTCGGTCGGGTCCGCGAAGTGGCCCGGTCTGGCACCTTGGCTGGCCTCTGGTACGCGTGGCGAGCTCGGCGTCGTGTCGTCGTGAGTTGTGTCTGGAGGTGATCGATGTCCCAGTTGTGGACGGGGCAGCGCATCGGCCCCTACGAGATCGTCGACGTGATCGGCCAGGGCGGGATGGCCACGGTCTACCGGGCTCGCCAGCCCAGCCTGGACCGCCTGGTCGCCCTGAAGGTCCTGGCCCCGGACCTGGCTCGCGACCCCGACTTCGTCGCCCGCTTCCAGCTCGAGGCCACTATCGCCGCGAAGCTGGACCATCCGCACATCGTCCCGATCTACGACGTCGGGGCGGCCGATGGCCACTATTTCATCGCGATGCGGCTCGTGCCCGGGGCCCCGCTCGAGCGGATCGTGGCGAAAGACGGGCCGCTCCCACTCGCACGGGTCGTGGCCGTCCTGTCGCAGGTGGCCAGCGCGCTGGACCATGCCCACGGCCTGGGGGTCGTGCACCGCGACCTGAAGTCGGCCAACATCCTCGTCGAGGCCGGCGACCGTGGGAGCCTCGTCGACTTCGGGATCGCTCGGGCCGGCGAGTTCGGACGCTATACCCGTGGCCGGATCATCGGGACACCGGAGTATATGGCCCCCGAGCAGGCCCAGGGGATCGAGGTGGACTACCGGGCAGACATCTACGCGCTGGGGATCATCGCCTACGAACTGCTGACCGGGCAGGTTCCGTTCAGGGCCGATTCGATGGTGGCGGTGCTGCACCGTCAGGTGTACGACCCACCGCCACCCATCCGGACCATTCGGCCGGATCTCCCGGCCGCCACCGAGGGGGCCATCCTGCGGGCGCTGGCGAAGCATCCCGCGGGACGCCCCCCCGGGGCCGGCGCCTTCGTGGCGACTCTGGCTGCCCCCGCGGTGACGGAGGCCTTCGTCCCGCCAGCGATGCCGCCACCCGAGCCGGCTCCGCGCACGCCGACGCCGCCGGGCCTACCGCGTCAGCCGACCCCCCCACCGACGCCCCGCCCGCTGACTCCTCCTCCTGCTCCGCGATCCCCGAGACCCTCTCGAACGCCAGTTCCCGCCCGACCACGCTCTCTCCCCCGCGTGCTGCTGCCAGTCGCCGCGGCGGTAGCGACGATGGTCGTCGTGGCAGTGCTCCTGGCGCTCCCGCGACCCAGCAGTGGGCCCGTGGACGCGGCGGCGAAAGCTGAGGCGACAGTCAACGCGACGCCAGCGGCTGAAGCGAACACCACCCCCACACCGACTCAGGAGCTGGCGCTCCCCTCAGCGGCTCCTGCTCAGCAACAACTCGCCGCGGACGCCAGGCCGACCGCGGCTCCGGCGCCCGCCCAGCCGCAGCCGGACCAGACCGCCACCGCCGGGGCCGAGCGGGATGCCGCCGCCGTATCATCACTGCAAACAGCTACCGCCCGTGGGATCGCCACCTTTCAGGCGGTGCGCACGGCGACGGCGGAGGTGCAGCCAGACCGGACGGCGACTGTCCGCGCGGGCGAGACCGCGGTGGCGGAGCGACGCGCCACGGCCACCGCACTGGTACTGCAAACCGCCACGGCGCGCGGCACCGCTACCGTTCAGGCCATCAGAACATCCACCGCCGTGGCAGCGGCGGCCACAACCGCGCAGGCGCAGATCACCGCCACCGCCCGCGCCCTGGCGACCGCCCGCGCGCCGACGCCAACTCCCGCGCCGGGCACTGTCCTCCTTGCCGACAACTTCGACGACCCGAGCCGCGGCGTCCTCCCCAGGTCGTCCAGCGATCCTGGCCGGTTCACGGCCGGCTATGAAGGCGGGGAGTACGCCCTCAAGATCACGCCCGAAACCGACAGCGACATACGGGTCCGTCCTAGCGGCACCTACTCCGATGTGTCAATTGCGGTCGATGTCCGGGTCGTGGGGAACGCAGACGGGCAATATGTCAACGTCACATGTCGAGACCAGGGTACCGGCAATCAGCGACGCCATTATGACTTGACCGTGGCCCCGTTCGACGGTATATGGAACCTGAGCCGGTGGAACGGCGACAGGTGGTTTCCGCTGGGGAGTGTCTGGACATCCCCTGCGGTCCGGCGTGGCAACGATAGGAATCACCTGGAACTGACGTGTGCGGGGACGACCATCTCCGCCAGCATCAACGGCACGGTCGTTGTCTCGGTTCAGGACAGCTCGTCCCCGGGGAATACCGGGGGTGCCGTTAGGGGTTTGTACAATAATTCTGTCGTTGTCTCGGTTCAGGACAGCTCGTCCCCGGGGGGATGGGTGGCGATCGGGGCGGGCAGCTTCTCCGGTTTCAAAGGCGCGGTCGACGTCCGGTTCGACAACCTGGTGGTGACGAAGCGATAGCCGGAGGCTCAGAGTGGACGACACCTGCGCAACCCACCCATCCGCTCTGGCGCAAGTGCGGTGTGCCGGGTGTGGCCGGCTCCTGTGCTGGGAGTGCGCGCGACCAGTCCGCGGGCGCTACTTCTGCGCTGCGTGCGCGGGCGCCGTGGCCAAGCG
>JACPQP010000354.1 GCA_016190465.1 Chloroflexota bacterium | reverse complement strand
GGGTGAGGGCGGCGTTTATCCGCGGTTATCTGAGGTTGCTGGGGCCGGCGAGCGGGGAGCACGCCCGATGCCGGATCATTTAGCTGCGGGCGTGATCGGGCTGGATTAGTACCGGAGCCCGCAGATCGTTGCGAGCATCGCTTCGCCATTGCGCATCGGTACGTCAGTTCCGATCTGGCCGTAGCCGATGTAGCCGCCGTCGTGTCGGCCGAATGCCTCGAATGCGCGAAGCACGTGGGCCTCGACTTCGGCCGGCGTGCCGAACGGCAGAGTATACTGCCGATCCAGATCCGCCCGGAAACAGACCTTCCCCTCGAACTCCCGGCCCAACTCCTCGACGTCCATGCAGTAGATCTGCGGGTTGATCTCATCCAGCCCGATCTCGATGAGGTCGGGGATGATGTCTCGCGTCTGACCGTCGGTGTGCATCGAGGCCAGCTGTCCCCCGGCGTGGGCGGCCTCGACCTGCCGTCGGTAGGCGGGCTTGAAGATCTTGCGCCAGTACTCCGGGCGCACCTGCAAGCGGTCCTGATTCCCCCAGTCGTCGTTCAGCACCACCGCGTCGATCAGGTCCCTGTGCTCGGCGAGCTTCTCGATCCGCTTGACCAGGAGATCGGTGATCCGGTCGCGCAGGTAGTACAGCTCCTCGCGGTCATCCATGACGTCCAGGAGCGAGTTCTCGAACCCGCGCAGGTAGTTGATGCGGTGCCACAGATGGCCGAACCCTGCGGTCACAAAGTGCTGATGGTCATCTGCCCGCACTTTTTCCAGGCCCTGCTCCAGCTTGCCGAGGCCATAGAGCGGATCAGGGAAGCGGTAGCTATCGAGGCTCTCCCAGTTGGCCAGGGGAGGGTCAATCACTCTCCCCAGGTAATCGTCAGTCAGGCTGTCCCAGACACAGCCCCACTCGTCGGTCTTCCCGAGGTAGATTCCCTGTTCCTCGTCCACGGTCTCGCCGAAGCCCACGCCCATCACATCGCTGGGGTAGCGCCGATAGAGATCGGCGAGCGCCTGACCATAGTGATGGAAGGCCCCGGGCAGGGTACGATGCATCAGCGGCACCCGATCCGGTCTGGCAAAGTGGATGGCCCGCAGGTAGCGTTCGCGACTGTTCACGTCAATACCCCCTCGCGATGAGTCATCAGCCGTCTTGACTATGTTAGCCGAGCGCGCCCGCTTCGTCCATCTGCGCGGCGAGCGCCTCCAGCGCGGCGCTCTTACACACCGGGTAGGGCGCCGGATCGATCAGCCGCCGGTGGCGCGCGTCCAGCTCGCTGAACTCGGCGCGGAACCGCGCACGGGCATCCGCCAGGGAGGTGGGCGGGCCCAGCCGCTGCCCACGGCGCATCACCGGTTGGAGCAATGGCTCGCCGTCGCGCAGCGCGCTCGGCTCGTCGCGGAGGCCAAGCACGTCGTGGTCGAGACGACCGTCCACCCGGATGCGCCACACCTGCTTCGGCCCGGGGAGCGTCTGCTTGCCCGGGCTCAGCTTTACGACGGCTCGGCCCTGGTAGTCCACCAGCTTGTAGGCGATGTCCGTGGCCGGCGCGTCCCAGGACACGCCCATCCGGGTGCCGACCCCGAACGCGTCGATCGGGGCGCCCGCGGCGACCGCATCGGCGATAGCGAACTCGTCGAATCCCCCGCTCGCCAGGATCTGCACCTCCATCAGCCCCTCGGCGTCGAGGATCGCCCGCACTTGCCTACTCAGATCGATCATGTCACCACTGTCGAGCCGCACGGCAAGGAGCCGGTGGCCAGCCTGGCGCAACTCGTGCGCCACTCGCGCGGCCCGGCGAGCGCCCTCCAGTGTATCGTAGGTGTCGATCAGGAACACGGATCGGTGGGGATAGCGTCGAGCGAAAGCGCGGAAGGCGTCGATCTCGTGGGGGAACACCTGGATGTAGGAGTGCGCCATGGTCCCGGTGATGGGGATGCCCGAGACCGCCCCGGCGAGGACGTTGCTGGTTGCCTCGAAGCCGACCAGATAGCAGGCCCGGGCGACCGCCATGCCCGCGTCGGCGCCGTGGGTCCGGCGGAGGGCGAAGTCGACCAGCCGCCGGCCCCCGGCCGCCCAGACGCAGCGCGCTGCCTTGGTCGCGATCAGCGTGTGCAGGTGGAGGATGTTGAGGAGACACGTCTCGACGATCTGCGCCTCGATCAGCGGCGCGGTCACCTCGAGCACGGGCTCATTCGCAAAGAACAGCCGGCCCTCGGGGACCGCCCGGACGTCGCCGGTGAAGCGGAGGCCGGCCAGGTAGGCGAGGAAATCCTCGTGAAACAAGCCGGTGGTCGTCAGATAGGCCAGGTCATCCTCGGAGAAGGCAAACTCCTCCAGGTAGCCGAGCGCATCGTCGAGACCGGCCGAGACGAAGTAGCCCCGGTTCGCCGGGTACTTGCGAATGAATGCGCTAAACGTCGCCTGGTCATTTTGGCCCACGAGGCCCTCGGCGAAGTAGCTGGCCGCCATCGTCAGCTCGTAGAGATCGGTCAGCAACGCCGGCCGGGGAGCCGGCGGCCAGCGATGGGTCAAGATGGGCCTCCTCGTCGAGAGTCCGCAAGCGCACGTAACACGGTGACCGTTCAAGAGAAGTCTACCGAGTGGCTCGTCTTTTGTGAAGACGACCGGCCGCGACGACGCGGCACCGGTTTGCCTCCATATTCTCACGGGATTCCAATCAGGGAGGTGGTTGACAAGCGGCTCGGGTCGCCGTAAAGTGGATGGCGAACAGATGTTCGATTGCGCGGTTTCGACCGCGGCGAACTCGACGAGCGCGAAAGGAGCACGATCGTGGGTCAGCCTGTTGTTCACTGGGAGATCGCGGCCACGGATGCCAGGAAGCTCGGGGACTTCTATGCCAACCTGTTCGACTGGCAGATCAACGCCAATAACCCGTGGGGATATGGCGAGGTGAAGACCGGCGGCCAGGGAGGAATCGACGGAGGCATCTTTCAGAAACCCGCGGACAATCCCGCCTACGTGACCTTCTACGTGGGCGTGGATGATCTCCCGGGGTATCTGGAGAAAGCCGAGCGCCTCGGCGGGAAGACGGTCCTGCCTCCCACGCCTGTCCCCGGCGTCGGCGCCGTCGCGATGTTCCTCGACCCCGAGGGCAACTGCATCGGCCTTTTCAAGGGGGCGTAGAAGCCCCGACGTCCGGGGAGGTCTCCCCGGACACTTCCACGCGGTGCACCGGCCGCTACTGGGGGAAGCCGACGGTGTTGTGGCCGCCGTTGCCCCCACTCGTTCATGACAGATCGAGCCCCATCCCGAGGATGTGGTAGCCAGAATCGACGAAGATCACGTGGCCGGTGGTGTTGCGGGAGGCCGCGCCACACAGGAATACCGCCACGTCGCCGATCTCGGCCGGTTCGGTGTTGCGGCGGAGTGGGGCGACCTCGCGGACCTGCGCCTCCATCCGGGAGAAGCCGGTGATGCCGCGCGCGGCCAGCGTCTTGATCGGTCCGGCGGAGATCGCGTTGACCCGGATGTTCTTCGGGCCCAGGTCGTAGGCGAGATAGCGCACGCTCGCCTCCAGCGCCGCCTTGGCCACGCCCATCACGTTGTAGTGGGGAAAGACGCGATCGCTCCCCAGGTAGGTCATGGTGACGATCGCCCCACCGCCGCGCGCTTCCATCAGCGGCGCTGCTTTTCGCGCCAGCGCAGTCAGCGAGTAGGCGCTGACGTCGAGCGCGGTCTGGAACGCCTCGCGGGTGGTCTCCAGGTAGGTGCCCTCCAGCGCCTCGCGCGGGGCAAAGGCCAGCGAGTGGATCAGCAGGTCGAGCCCGCCAAACGCGCGCTCGGTCCGGGCGAACACCTCGTCAACCTGCGCCTCGTCCTGGACGTCGCACGGCGCGGTCCAGGCCCCTGGCAGCGTCTCCGCCAGCTTCTTGACGGTGTCCCCGACGCGCTCCTGGTAGGTGAGCCCCAGGCGCGCACCGGCGCCGGCCAGCCCCTGCGCGATCGCCCAGGCGATACTCCGATGATTCGCCACACCGAAAACCAGCCCCTGCTTCCCCTCGAGCACTGCTGCCTCCTCGATACACAAGTTGCCGTCAGCAATCAGCCGGACGCGCTCCCCGCGAACTCCCCGAGGACTTCCTCAGTAGGTATCAGAAAGTTTTTGATGGTTTTGGGGACACCCCAAACCCCGCCAGGACGGGCTCCGCCCTTCCTGGACCTTCCCAAGACGGTGATCAGAGCGTTCTTGATGGTTTTGGGGACACCCCAAACCCCGCCAGGACGGGCTCCGCCCTTCCTGGACCTTCCCAAGACGGTG